>SLLF01000380.1 GCA_007134175.1 Kiritimatiellia bacterium
CTCGGGCAAGGGAGCGAACCCTTTCTTAACTTTGTCCTGCCCCGTCGCGGTCAGCGTGGCCAAGGTCCGACCATGAAAGGAATTCCGGAAGGTGATGACCTCGTAACGGCCCTCGGACTGCCCCCAGAGGCGGGCGAGTTTAATCAAGGCCTCATTCGCTTCCGCGCCGGAATTACAAAAAAAACATTTGCCGCCGGTGAGCGACCGCTCGACCAAGGCTTGGGCCAATCGCGGTTGCCACTCGTTGTAGAAAAGATTGGAGACATGCATCAACCGCCCCGCCTGACGCCGGATGGCACGCACGAGTTCAGGATGGCTGTGGCCGAGACCGGTTACCGCAATGCCGGAAAGGAAATCGAGGTATTTGCGGCCGGTCGCGTCCCATACATACGCCCCTTTCCCTCGAACCAGTTCCACCTCGGGCGCATAGGTGGGAATCACATACTGTGCGTGCAACTCCTTGGTCGTCATGGTGGCCATATATTTGTTCCCCCCGCTTGGCGCTAACCTAACGCAGATTTTATCTGCAACCAATGCTGTAGCCGCCCACGTGGGGGGCGGCTGCCGGGCCCAGCGTGCCCGGCTGCAATCATGCACGTTTTTCTCATCTTTTTCAGCAAGACTCTACTAGCCGCGTCACTGTATGATTTCCGTGCCGACACCGCGATCCGTGAACAGCTCCAACAGCAGCGAATGCGGCAAGCCCGCATCGATGATGTGCGTTTTCAACACCCCCGCCTGCAAGGCGTCCACGGCCCCCTGGATCTTCGGCAACATCCCGCCATCGATCACGCCGCGCTTAATCAACGCGTGCACCTCCGCCACCTTGACGGTCGAAATACGCGACTCCTTGTCGCGCGGATCAGCCAGCAGACCCGGCACGTCCGACAAGAAAACCAATTTGCGGGCATGCAAGCCACGCGCAATCGCTGCGGCCGCGTCGTCGGCGTTGACGTTGTATATGCGGCGCCCTGCATCACGGCCTAGCGGAGTCACTACCGGCGTGATAGCCGCCTGCAAAAAGGCGTCCACCGGCGTTGCATCCACCTCTTGTACGTCGCCCACATACCCCCAGTCCAGGGTCTTGCCACTGGCCTCATCCCGCTTGACGCGCTGGCGCACGCGCAGGATGTCGTCGCCGTGAATACCGCGCGCCTTGCAGCCAAAGGATTGCAGCACAGACACCAGCTGCGGATTCACTTGATGGTTCAATACCGACTCCACCACCTCAATCGCTTCCGTATCGGTCACGCGCAATCCCTGGACAAACGTGGATTTCAGCCCCCGCTCCTTCATCACGCGCGAAATAGCCTTACCGCCGCCGTGCACGATCACCGGCCGCAACCCGACGCACGCCATGAAGGCAATGTCTTTCAGGATATTGGCCACGGCGGTTTCGTCTTCCATGATACTGCCGCCAAACTTCACCACCACCGTCTCGCCGCGGAACCGCTGGATATACGGTAAGGCTTCTATCAACACAGCGGCTTTTTCAATCATCTTCTGCATAACAACATACTCTGGGGTTACGATCCGGGTGTCAATCCACCCGGCTAAACAACATTAATTCTCACATATTCCTCGGTAATTTCACAGGTATACACCACCGCTGTGCCGCTGCCGATATTCAAATTGACCCTGATCGTAAACGTCGGCTGCTGGATTACCGCTTGCAACTGTTCGTACAGCGTGTCCGCGGCCACCCCGCGCTGGACCGCTTGGTGGGCATCATACCAGATCGCTACCTGGTCCGCCAGCACCCGGGCACCGGAATACCCGAGACAATCCATCAGTCGTCCCCAATTGGCTTCGCGCCCGGCCCAGGAGGTCTTGACCAGAAACGAGTTCGCAATGGCGCGGGCAGCCCGGTCAGCATCCGCGTCATCGGCGGCGCCTTCGACCAGAATGGTTATCTTCTTGTTAGCGCCTTCACCGTCACCCACGATCTTCAGCGCCAATTGCAGGCATACTTCGTCCAATGCCGCCTGCCATTGCACCCATACGGGTTGGTCCGGCGTCCAGGCCCCGCCTGCTGTCGCCTGCCCGTTGGCTAAACAGAGAACGGTGTCGTTGGTGCTTTGGTCACCATCCACCGTGATCCGGTTGAAACTGCGGTTCACCGCCATCGCCAGACTCGCTTGTAGCGCGGCCGGCTCGATGGCGGCGTCGGTCATGATGAAGGCCAGCATCGTCGCCATATTCGGTTCGATCATCCCTGCGCCCTTCGCCAATCCGGTTATCGTCACCGGGGATCCGTCCACGTCCAGTTGCACGGTCCAGTGCTTTATCCGCAGGTCCGTGGTCATAATCGCCCGGGCCGCGTTGTGGCCGCCATCACGGCTCAGGGCCGCAGCGGCCGCGCCAATACCGGATTCCACCTGCGGTAGCGGTAGACGGTCACCGATATGACCGGTGGAACAAACCCACACCTCGTGGGGTTCCACCCCCAGCGCTGCCGCGGCGTGCTCGGCCATCCGGCGAGCATCCTGATCACCTGCCGCGCCGGTACAGGCATTGGCGTTGCCGCTATTGGCCACCACCGCCCTCCCCGGCCGACGCTCCGCCAAACGGGCGCGGCACCACCTGACCGGTGCCGCCGGCACCTGGTTCGTAGTAAAAACCCCGGCCATGGCGGCAGGTGCGTCCGAGACCAACAAGGCCACATCCTTGGCCCCACTCGCCTTGATCCCCGCGCTCACACCAGCCGCGCGATAGCCGACCGGTAGCGTCAATTCATCCTGTCCGATTAACGGTTGTTGTTTCATATCATTCGATCATAATACACCTGACGCGGGGATTGGTTGCGATAATTTCGCCGGCAAACGCCTGGCCGCACGGTACACCGTGTTAAGCCGCGCACGCTGGCCTTCTGTTATTTTGAGCGGAGCGGAAGCGCAGCCGAACAATCTCGTTCTTCGCCGTGCCGGGTGGTGTTTGAATCCGCACCCAAACACGATGGTGGCTAGCCCGGTTCTGAGATGTCTCGACAAGCTCGACATGACCAAGTCCCTTCATATTCAACAACAGACTCCACCCACGCCCCTCCGCACTTACTCCATCTACTACTTACAGCGCCATGCGCCCTGCACCTGATGGCCGGAAATCGTAAAGACATTTGCCTAAACTTGCAAGCGACCGTGATCGGTGTCTCGTCATCTAATGCCTGCTGTGCCCCCCCCAAAAAAAAGATGGAATAACACCGGACGCGGAAGTGCGTCCGTTCCGGAGAAGAAGCGATACCCGCTGATCCCTCAGAACCGCAGCGCCTCAATATCCACATACACGCCCCCGCCCAGAAGTTGTTCGCCATCATAGAGGGCGCAGATCTGGCCCACGGCCAGCGCGCGCTGGGGGTGTTCCCATTCGATCCGCAGCTGCCCATCCGCCAGTGGAATCACGTGTACCGGAGTCGACGGCGCTCGGTAGCGCGGCCGGGCCAGGCAATCGACCGGCTGCCGGATCAGCGTGCCGGTGAAACTGACGCCACTGAGGGTACAGGCGGTTGCATAAAGACGAGGCGTTTCCGGTGCATCAAACCCCACCACCAATTCACGGGTGGCGGTCCGCTTTTCCACGACCACATAGTGCTGCTTATAGGTGTTGGAGGCCACGGCAATCCCTTTCCGCTGGCCCAGTGTGAAGTAGTGCAAGCCGCGGTGTGTGCCGAGTCGTTTGCCTTGCGTATCGACAATAGATCCCGGCTCGTCCGGCAAGTAGGCCTGGAGGAAATCGGCCATTTTGACATTGCCGATGAAACAGATCCCCTGACTGTCCTTCTTGGTCGCGTTCGGCAAGCCCAAGCGGCGGGCCACTGCACGGACCTCGCCTTTCACCAGGTGACCGATCGGGAAACGGGCATCCTGCACCTGTTCCGGTCGCATTAGCGCCAGAAAATAAGTCTGATCTTTGCCGGGATCCCGTCCGGTCCAGATCGAGCGTGTACCGTCGGCCACCATCATGGAACGTGCATAATGGCCCGTCGCCACGGAGGCGAATCCGCGTTCCCGCGCCCAGTCGAGGAACACCCCGAACTTGATCTCGCGATTGCAGAAAACGTCTGGGTTGGGCGTGATACCCTCGGCGTAGCCGCGCAAGAGGTACTCGACAATCCGCTCCTTGTAATCGTCCATCAAGTTGACCACCTCGAACGGGATGCCGAGTTTTTCCGCCACCGCCCGCGCATCGGCCACGTCTTGTTGCCAGGGGCAATCACCGATCACGTCAACCTCGTTGATCCAGTTCTTCATGTAGGCGCCATGAACGTCATGGCCCTGCTCCTGCAGCAGCGCCGCCGCGACGCTGCTGTCAACGCCCCCGGACATAGCGACCAGCACACGCTCTTTCCCTTGGCCGCCAGCCAACTCGGGCCATGCAGACTCAACCGCAGCGGTCGGCCGCTCGACAGCAGGGCGGCGCTCCGTCGCCACCGTAGCCGTCTTGTCAACACCTTGCCATTTCGTTGTCATGATACCGTTGTGCTAACGAGCAATGCTAGCGATCCCCTTAACCCCCCGTTCACAGAACTGATTTCTGTGCGTGCGAAAGTTGTTGCTGTTCAATAACCAATGACGAAATACCCAAGACCGAATGAAATCCGAAGTCCTAAATCCGAACCCATTTCTCGTCAGGCAATGGCCATTCGCTGGCGTCATCTTCTCATCGCCTTGCGCGAACGAAGGGACCGTATTCCTCGCCGGTTTCCGCGTCATACAGAACAAATTGGCCGGCATAGCTCAACCCACCCCAGGCGAGGACCATATAGACACCGACAACGAAAAAACCCTTATTCATCATGTTCCCTCCTCTCCCCCCTCGTACTATCGCGGTAATCCTACTCGTAATCGTGCTTATCGTTACGTAATAATACCCTTTTTCACCACGCTTTCCCCTGTCCGCCGACAGTAATGCTAATCTTCCCTGCGGCATCGTGTCGAGACGGTTTCGCGTCCAAGCCAGGGGGGGCGGAATTCCCAGCGAAGTATCACCAGGGATTGGGGTGCCCGTCATGCTTCGTTTTTTTGGTGGCGATTTACTTCGCTTGGTCGTAATAATGTAGGCCTGCCACCATGTGCATGTTGCCTAATGCGGTTACACAACACCATGTTACAGATCGATTTGATGCCACGCCACCCCCTGCGTGAAGACTTTTCTAATCTTCATGCCGACGGCATTGCTATCACAGATGGCGGGCAAGGGTTACGATGAGCACGGACATCGCTATACGTCAGGCCAGTCTGCAGGATTTGCCGGTACTCGAGGCCATGGAGCAGGAATGTTTTAGACCCTGCCAGCGCTCATCGCGCCGGGCCCTGCGCTTGTCACTATCGAGCCCCTTCCAACAAGTGTGGGTGGCCGAAAGGTCGACGGGTGGAGAGGGCCCCCAGACAGTCGGTCATATCGTCATCCACTTACACCGCAAAACGTTACGCATCTATTCGATTGCGGTCTGTACCGCGTTTCAGCGCATGGGTGTCGGGCGGCGACTGCTTCACTGCGCCGAGAATATGGCGATCCATTATGGCCTTGGTTCCATTTCACTGGAAGCGCGCACCGCTGATAATGGATTGATTTCGTGGTACGAAAACGCGGGCTATGCAGGCGGCAA
>SLLF01000127.1 GCA_007134175.1 Kiritimatiellia bacterium
GCCACGCGGCCGTGAAAGGAGGGATGGTCGTCGGCCTTGTCCTCGCCGGTGTTGAGAAAGAGACAAGCGACGGGGCCGACTCGCAGGGCTTGGTAGGTTTTGCCACCGGGCTTGGGCAGGATGTCTGCCAGGCGAAACGCCCACGGACCCCGTGCGTCGTGGTTTCCGGGCACGAAAATCAGCGGGCGGCCCAAGCTGAAATCCGTGTCAGCCGGACGCAGAAACGTGGGGAGAAGCGACGCCTCGTCCAGCCACTCCCTGGCGCAGATATCGCCGTTCCAGACCAGAAAATCAACCCCACGAGGGGTCGCGGTGTCCAGCTGACGCAGGGTGTCATCATTCTGGTGGGTATCGTTCCACAGCACAAAATGGGCGGTTTCGGCATCGGCGGAGGGCAGCCGCAGCGAACGCCAGCGGCCCTCCTGCCGGGTGGCACCATCCCCCATTGGTTCGGTGATCGCCCGCACGCGGCAGCACGCCCCGGCGGGTAGACTGTGCACCTTGACGCAGATGAAACGATCTCCCTGGGGAACGAATCCCAAGCCGTCGTGGGCGAATCTGCGTACGTTGTCGGCAGGAGCGCCATCCCCCGCAGTGGTCACCTCCACCCACCCGCGACAGAGGCCGGACACCGACCAAATCACATCGAATCCGGTCTCGCATGGATTCATGATAACGGGGGGACTGGTGGCTCCCCATTGGCCAACTGTAGGAGAAGACATGGACGCGCTACTTTAGGTGCTTTTGCCAAACCATTGGTGACAACGCGGACTAGAAGATCAACGTATCCCCGGGGGCAAGGGTGTAGTCAAGGTGGGCCGGAACTTCGATGAGATAAGCCGTAGTGCGGGGCGGTCGGCACGCGGGCGTAAAGGGGCGGAATGATCGCCGAATGGAAATCACACGACGCGCTTCATCTAGAAAAACAAGGTCGAGCGTCTGAAAAACGAATAGATTTGAAATGACGACGCGTGACCCGCGCAAATCGAACCACAACACATAATCGGCGCGCGGGCGGAACATGTACCCCGTGTGTTTGGTCCAGCACCCTTTCGCGCTGCGCACTTCGGGGAAAACGGTCACCACCTGGTTGCCGGATTGTCGCTGGATGGCTGGCAACTTCCTCATGAGCGCTATCTAGGTGTAAGAATCGCGCGCTGTCAAGTTTGGGATGGACCGCCCACATCGTTATCGGGCTCCGTTTACAGGAGCGGCATTCGATGGCGGCCGTAACGCTACGTTTTATTTTTTACCAGTTTCTGCGCCATTCGTTGCCTTGCTCCGCCGACAGCCGCTAACTCGGGATATGAGTCCTTACTCTTCCGGAACCCCTTCGCGCACTTGCCGGGCAATCCAGCGAGTCATGCCGACGGGCTGGCCGGTAATAGTGCTCCGGGCCCCCAGGCCCCAATCCCGCAGGTGCATGCGTTGCTCGTTTGTTTCCACGAAGTAGAGACCGAAGGGGGGCAACTCCTCGCTCACCACCGCTTCAACGATGGTCCCGTCATCCGCTTCCGCCTGCACGCGCCAGGCAGTGAATGAGCGGTCGCCGTGCGTGATGATTTCCTCATCGACTTCCTGCCGCGTCCATTCATAATCGGTGTCGACCATTTCCTCGTCGCTGCCCCGCAGCCACATACGACCCAGCCGCAGCGGGTCGTCGAATCCTTCAATCTGCAGAATCACTTCGCGCGGCTCCCCCGGTCCATCGGACGTTTCGCGCCCCAAATAGTTGATTACCACCCGGGGTTCATCGGGCATCTGCACATCGATTTCGAGCCATCGATAGGGACGCCGCCGCGAAAACCACGTGCGCCGGACTTGCTCCTGCCCGAGAATAGCCATGCGGAGGACGTAGGCGCTGTCGTCGGTTTTGTCGAGGACATCGTACTCGGCCCACGCCCCTTCAACATACTGGAACACATCACCGACAATAATGGGCGGTGCATGACTCGGCCTGGGCGGTGCACCGGCGTCAGCCAACCCGGTTTGCGACATGAATGAACAACATGCCAAGATGATTATGGCATGGACGGCGCGATCAATAACCTTCATCATTTCCTCCTGTGCTTCCCCGTTTCGGCTATGGACAACTCCTGCTTTATATTTTTTCGACGCTTAAAACGATTCGTTATTCACATGCGCTCTCAAGATCAGGGGATCCTTCATAAGCAAGTCGTGGTCCTATCACTGCGCGTCATCCAGCAAAATTCCCGCTGCGGCCCGATGTGGTGATGCATTCCGGCCACCGCTCACATCAGGAACCGGGCCCAGCCGCCGAACCATTTCACCAGACGTAAACGGCGCAGGGCGGCGGGGTCATCCACTTCCGGGAAATGGCCTGCATCACGGTAGTGCTCAAAGAAGTTCTCTTGTCGGGGAGTAACAACGTTGTCCATGTCGACAGGCTCAAATGAACTCATATACCGCTGGGGCCACAGATCGAGCAAGGGCAGCCGCGACGATCCGGCGCTGAGTTGACGGCTGGTCTTGGCCCAGAATCCGGCGGGCACCGGCGTCCGCTTCACCACCCAGCTATTACGGGGATGAAGGTCGCGCCGGATATCGTCCTCGACCAATTGCGCGAAATCGGGGTCACGGATAATCACGCCGCATTCGGCATTGATCCGCGTTGAGCGCGGATCGAAGTTGTGCGAGCCGATCAGCACGCTCTGCCCATCCTTAACCATCGTCTTGGCGTGTAACGCGACCCGGGGCGTAGTGGGTCGAATGCGAGCCGGGGACTTGTCGCCTTCATCCGGAACGTCTTCCAGGAAGAGGTCTTGGACTTGGTCATAACCCGGTACGATGCAATGAACGTCGCCCGGCACGGGGCGTAATTCATAGATGTTCATCCCTTTCTTGCGGATCATGTGCCGCCGGTGTTTGTACGACATGGCGTACACGCGCACCTGATCCGACGTCGCCAGGCTGTTGGCGGAAACAGCGACCTCCAAGTCACCGGGCGCGTTGCGGCGGGCCCGGCGCAGATCACGGCGCAGGCGCGGTTCATAAATGAGATACGGCGTTTGAAAGACCAGGCTCTCCTCTGCCTGCCGTATCATACGGCGATAGGTATCCGTCATGCGCCGCCGGATATAGCGGGATCGGGACGGCCCGTCCGATGTGAATTCAACCGATGCAATCGGGTGAAAGGCTAAGCGGGACCGCAACGTGGAGGGGTCGGCGGTATCAGCTTTGTCCAGCAGGGCCCCAACAATACGGTGATCCAGCTCCGATGGTTCCGGTAGCGGCCGGTTCACGACGTGCAGGTATTCGGCCTGCACGTCGGTGAACTGGAAGGCATGCACCGTGCGGTCGTGTTCCCAAAACGTATTGAACCGGCGCGCCACTTCGCGCACCACCGGCCCGATGACGACCACGTCGCGATCTTTAAAAATAAAGGTCGGATGGCGATCAAAGTAGGTCCCCTCCATATTGCGCCCACCGACAATCGCAATGCGCTCATCCACGACGAACGACTTGCTGTGCATGCGGCGGTTCACCCCGCGCGGACGAAACAGCAAGGCCTCCAGCATGCCCCCACCCGTTGGCACGGCTTCCTCTCTGAAGGGGTTGAAGATGCGAAGTTGCAACCGTTCATGCGCCTCGGCCCAACGCGCGATCTGGAGCGGCTCACCCATTGGGTAATAGGCATCAACCAGTAGGCGGACCTCCACACCGCGTTGCGCGGCTTGCAGCAGTTCATCAAAGAGTACGCGCGTCACGGCGTCGTCTTTCCAGAGGAAGGTCTGAACCTTGATGGATTCTTCCGCGGCACGAATTAGATGCAAACGCGCCAACAGGGCGTCGTCGCCCGTCTGCAGCAACTGGGCGTAGTGAACCGGCGTTTCTTCGGTGGAGTTTTCCAACGCGCGTCGCGCCAGCACCTGATACTGCGAATCGATCGGCGCCACATCCCCGGCCACGGGTTGGGCCGGACGGGCGGGGAACGACTCCTTGATGGCAAGATCTTGCCGCGGCACCGTAGCGCAACCGGCCAAAAGCAGCGCGGTAAACAGAACCACTATCACCCGCCCCCCAATGTCTACCTGCCAATAGCGAATAGCCCTCATATTTGCTCCTTCCGTATTAACTTTCATCATCGTCGATTTCCTCTTCTATAGAGAGGATAACGGCTACGATAATCCGCAAATGCTGACACAAGTAACGCACAGAATGCTTCCGGCGTAAATCAGGACATCCCTTGTAAAGAACAGAGGGGTAGAATGTGCCCGTGAGCCCCTTCGGCTCCGTCTTCGCAACGAGTGGCGCGAATATTTGGCGGACATCCGGGTCCCGTTATGGAAGAGTGGGACCATGATGAACGGTGTTAAACCCAAATGGCCAAGACGTGCGATGTTGCTCGCGGCGGGATACGGTACACGCATGGCTCCGCTCAACCGCGATGGTCCCAAGGCGCTGATGCCGTTCTGGAACGAGCCGCTGCTGAGGCGGGCGACGCGCCTTTTAGCGGAGTGGGGCGTGCATGAGCTGTTGATCAATGTGCATCACGGCGCAGACGCCATTGTCGAAACGGTGCGCCAATGGAATCCAACCAGCTTGGCGGTGACCATCTCCCATGAACCGGAAATCCTCGGCACCGGCGGCGCGTTGCAACGGGCGAACTGGTTCTTCGACAAGGAACCCTTCTGGCTGTTGAACGCCGACATTGTGGCCGAATTGTCGCCGCAACCGCTTTGCCGCGCACTGCGCGCTCCCCGCACGCTGGCCGCCTTGTGGCTACACCCCTCCTGCGGACCGCGTACAGTGCGCCACGGTAACGGCTGCGTGCAGGACTTCCGGGCGTCCCAGCCCGGCGCACCGGATACCGCCACTTTTTGCGGCCTGCACCTGGTGCGGCCCGAGATACTGCACTACCTTCCGTCCACCGGCTTCGCCTCCATCATCACCGCCTATGAACACGCCATGGCTGCCGGCTGGCGAGTGGCCGCTTGCCCCATCCCCGACGCGCGTTGGGCGGATGTCGGAACGCCGGCGCATTATCTACAAGCCCATGCCGAGTGGCAGCCTAAAACAGGTGTTGTGGCGAAGACGTTCGTGTGTGGCGCGCCGGGTGCGCTGATCGCCCGCCAGGCCAAGGTGCGCAACAGTGTTATCTGGGAGGGGGCCGAGATCCGCTCCACGGCGGTGGTAGACCATTGTATCGTGGGCCGCCACGCCGTAGTTGCGGGCCGGGTCAGTGGGGTAGTGGTCAAGGCCGCCGACGGCCTTAATCCGGGCGAATATACGCGCTTGGCCGCTGCCGGCTGGCCGCTGGACCGCACCTCTGTTAATCCCTTGCCGCCGCGCGGCTCGGATCGCGCCTTCGCTCGCATTCAGGCCGGAAAACGCCGGGCCATCTTGGTGCGTTATCAGACCACCCGCCAGGAAAACGTCTATTACGCAGCACAAGCCCGGTTTCTGGCGCGGCAGGGCTGGCCAGTACCGGAAGTCCTGTTGGATTGCCCGGCGGAACAGTGGACCCTCTTCACCGATGGCGGCGACGATTCACTACAGCGCCACATGCAACGCCCCACCCCGTTCGCCAAACGCTGCTATGAACAGGTGGTGGACGACATGGCCCGGTTGCATGGA
>SLLF01000224.1 GCA_007134175.1 Kiritimatiellia bacterium
CTACTGCATATCATCGCGTTGACCCTGCTCTTTTACGGATTGACCATCATCAACGTAGCCCTGGCGTACCGGGCCTTCGGGATTTGGCCGCCACTGCGCGAACTGGCCAGTCTCCTACCGGTCGCGCTCCTCGTCGGCATGATCCCTCTTTCGCTCGGCAATTTGGGCATTGCCGAGGGTTCATACGTTTACTATTTTGGGCTGGCGGGCATGGCGGCGGAGTTGACCCTGATGGTGGCTCTGTTTTTACGATTCAAGATGCTGACACTGGGATTGATCGGCTGGATCGTACAACTGGGCTGCCCTGCCCCGCGGAACGATAATGAACAACACTACACAACAAAATCCGCACACGCAGACGCAGACCGTCCTTGACCAGTCGCGCACCGCGCCGTTACGCGCCTATGCGCAATGGGTGGTCGGATCCCCTTCGCTGGCGGCATTGGCCAAACATGAATTTCTCACCGGACTCTGCGCCGCCTGGCCGGGCGCCCTCGGCTACTGGCTGCGCCGCCGCACGTACCGCTACCTGTTTGCCCGGACCGGAACCGCCGCCATCATTGGCCGAAATGTCACGATCCGGGGCGCCAAAAAGATTGTGCTGGGGGCGGGCGTATCCATTGATGACAACGTGGTGCTGGATGCCCGCGGCCCCAACGGCCGTATCGAAATCGGGGATGGCGTCCTAATCTCGCGCAATACCATTATCCGTGCGCGGAACGGCATCATCCGTATCGGTGCCGGCAGTGATATCGGCGCCAATTGCCTGCTGGCCACGGATCAGCGCCTGATTCTCGGCCGTCAGGTACTGGTGGCGGCCTACACCTATTTGTGCGCTGGCGGCAACCACGCCTATCACCGTACCGATATTCCCATGATAGAACAGGGCTTTACCTGCAAAGGCGGCACGTCCATCGAGGACGATGTCTGGATCGGTGCGCACAGCACCGTCCTTGACGGGGTCACCATCGGCCATGGCACGATTCTGGGCGCACACTCGCTGGCCAATCGCGACATCCCCCCCTACGTCATCGCCTGGGGGCAACCCGCCACGCTACGCCGATCGAGAAATGGGGACGGATCAGCCTCCGCCGGAGACAACTCGTGACGATGTCCGAGAATCGTCTATCTACCCCCGTAACGCCGGATGCGCCCTTCCTCAGTATTGCGTTCACGGCCAAGGAACTATGCACCCGCTGCGGCAGTTGCAGCGGAGTCTGTCCTACCGACGCCATCCAGCTTGACGAATCCTTTCACCCCACACTGCTGGCGGAACGCTGCATCGCCTGCGGCTTGTGCGGGGCCGTCTGCCCGGGCAAGGAAGTCAACTACGGCGATCTGGCGGAACAGGTGTTCGGAGAACGGTTTGTGGACGAAGGCTTTGACGGACGGGTCGCGCACACCTATGTAGGGTTCGCCACCGACGAGCGACTCCGCCATGGCGGCGCGGGTGGAGGCGTGGTCACTGGGCTGTTGGCTCATCTACTTAAGAGTGGTCAGGTGGATGGCTGTCTTGTCTCGCGCATGAGCCGCGAGACCCCTTGGCTCGGCGAACCGTTCATCGCCACCACGTACGAAGAACTGTGTGAAAGCCAGGGTTCCCGCTACCACACCATTCCGATGAACACGCTGTGGGCGGAACTGCGGCGCAGGCCGGGCCGCTATGCCACCGCCATCCTGCCGTGCCAAACCCACGGTTACCGTAACCTGGAAAAACACGATCCGGAGCTGGCAGCGATGATTACCCACGTGATCGGCCTTTTCTGTGGCGGGTCGCTGGAACCGGTGTTGCCGACGGAAATGCTCGCCGTACGCGGCATCAGACGCGATGAGATCCGCAATTTCGAGTTCCGCGGCGGCGACTGGCCCGGCCAGATGCGTGCCGTGTACAAGGACGGAAAAGCAAAACCACTGCACTACTCGAATTACAAGGACGGGGCCTACAACTATTTCACCGCACTCTACATGCCGGAACGGTGCCAGACCTGCCTGGACGGCTCCAACGAGTTTGCCGACGTGTCCATCAGCGACGCCTGGACCCGTGACGAAAAAGGCGACTATAAATTCAAGGAACACTCGCGCATCCTGGTTCGCACCGCCAAAGGGGCCAGCCTGGTCAAGGCCGCAGCGGCCGCAGGCGACCTGGTGATCCACGATGTGACCGCCGACCCCAGCTACCGCACCCACAAAATCCAGACCAAACGCAAGGGCTCGCTGGCCCCGATCCGGGTCGAGCGCTGGCAACGGGCGGGGCGCACCGTCCCCCTGTATGATCGTGCGGTCCCGGCCGACGTTACCGGCCGAGAACGGATGACCGAGCGATTCGTATCGGCGCTGTTGCGCGCCGGCAAATGGCGTCCGTTTCGCATGGCGGTAATGGGGTTCCTGACCTCCAAATACGCCATCCCTTTGATAAAACTTCGACTGTACCTCAAGAAACGAAAATATGCGCGCCGGGCCAAACAGCAACGTTGATGCGCGTTAACCACGTCGCCCAGTCCCAAATACGTAATCCCCGGCTACCCCGTCAGTTTCCCACCGCAAACCAGACATCCTGAACATGGCTCATATCCGTTCCATATGCCTGACCGGCGCCACCGGCTACGTCGGTGGTCGGCTGCTGCCGTTGCTGGTGCGCCAAGGACACCGCGTCACCTGCTTAACTCGTCGTCCGGAGGCCATCCGCTGCCCCGAGGGTTATAACGTGAACGTGGTACGGGGTGACGTGGTCGCCGGCGATCAGCTGGAGGAGGCGTTGGCCGGCGTCGATACCGCCTACTACCTGATCCACTCGATGGGCGCCAAACGCGATTTTGAGGCAGCGGACCGCGGAGCCGCCCGTCATTTCGCGGCCGCGGCCCAACGAGTTGGCGTGCGGCGGATAATCTATCTAGGCGGGCTGGCACACGACGATTCCCCCCTTTCACCCCACCTGCGAAGCCGTCACGAAGTAGGACGCTTGTTGCGTGAAACGGCATGCCAAGTGCTGGAATTTCGGGCGTCGATTATCATCGGGTCCGGTAGTCTTTCGTTCGAGATGGTGCGTTCGCTGGTGGAACGCTTACCCGTCATGGTCACCCCGCGCTGGGTCTGGGTGCTGGCCCAGCCTATTGCAATCGACGATTTGCTGGCGTATCTCGTGGCTGCGCTGGACACACCGGATACGGCCAGTCGCATCTATGAAATCGGCGGCGCGGATCAAGTGACCTACGGGGAACTGATGCGCGTCTACGCGCGCGAACGGGGCCTGCGGCGTCCCATGTTGCCTGTGCCGGTGATCACCCCACACCTTTCCAGCCTCTGGTTGGGTCTTGTAACGCCACTCTACGCCCGTGTGGGCCGTAAGTTGGTGGAAAGCATTGTCCATCCCACAATAGTCAAGGACGCGGCCGCGCTCACCGATTTTCCGCATATCCAGCCCATGGGCATGCAGACCGCCGTGCAGCGCGCGTTGACCGGCGAAGAAATCGAATTCGCGACCACCCGGTGGTCGGACGCACTGTCTGCTGCCGGGCCCGGGCGCCAATGGGGCGGCGTTACCTTCGGCAGTCGTCTCGTGGATTCCCGTTCGCTGGATGTGCCGGTCTCGCCCGAAAAAGCCTTTCGCACCATTAGGCGAATTGGCGGCACTAATGGATGGTACGCCTGGAACGGGTTATGGCGATTACGGGGCGCATTGGATCTGCTCGTGGGGGGCGTAGGCATGCGACGGGGTCGGCCGCCTTCCGGCGTGTTGCGTCCCGGAGACGCACTGGACTTTTGGCGCGTAGAACGGATCGAGCCCGGGAAGCTACTCCGGCTGTTGGCCGAAATGAAGACGCCGGGCCGGGCGTGGCTGGAGTTTGAAGTAACCCCGGGCCCCGCCGGATCGCGTATCCGTCAAACGGCTGTTTTTGATCCGGTTGGCCTTGGCGGCCGACTCTATTGGTATGCCCTCTACCCGTTACACGCCCTCGTCTTCCGCGGCATGCTACGGGGCATCGCGCGCGTTGCCAAACAGCCGTAACGGTTTTGGGGGGAACAGTTAATATGACGACCGCTTGTTGTTGAGGTCTGTAGTTCGTTTACGGCAAAGCTGCTGCCAGGCACGCGGGGTGAAAGCCGCTTTTTCCAGGAACGAAATAATATGCAGGTCCGCTTTGGAAAAGGGACGCTCACGCAGACGCGGCACCGGCAACCAGCAATAATCTGCACACTCGAGCGTTCGTGGCCGACCGGCACGAATGCGAGCAGCATGCACATGCAGCTCAATGGTGAAATGACTGTAGGCGTGGTGAATGAACAGCAAGCGTGGTCCAACCGTCAGGGTAACCCCCAATTCCTCCTTCCATTCACGGGCCACACACGTTGCCATGGTCTCCTCCGGCTCCTGGGTACCACCGGGAAATTCCCATAAGCCGCCCAGCATAGACGTGGTCCGGCGCTGGGCCACCAGCACCTCCCCCCTGCGATTCATCACAATGGCCGCCCCAACAACTTTATGTGGAACCGGTTGGCGTCGCGCCCGACGTGGGAAAGCCGCTGCTTGGCCGCTACGGTACGCCTTACAAACGCAATGCAGAGGGCAGCTGGGGCATTGCGGATTACGGGGCGTACAAGTCAACGCGCCTAGTTCCATCCAGGCCTCGTTACAGGCCGCTGCTTGGCCGGGCAGTAACAGCTGATCCGCGATGGTCTGCAAGTGCTGCCGCGCCGAAGGCCGACGGACGTCTTCGCGATAGGCGGTTAAGCGGGCCAGCACCCGAATGACATTGCCATCCAAGACGGCGTAGTCGAGATTGAACGCCAGACTGGCGATGGCGGCCGCGGTATAGGGACCAATACCCGGAAGCTGCAGTAATTCCTTATACGTGCGAGGAAAGCGTCCCCCACGATGCTGGCACAGGTACTGGGCCGTTTGATGGGCGTTCCGAGCCCGGGCGTAATACCCGAGCCCCTCCCATTGCTTCAACACTTCATCCAGCGAAGCTGCGGCCAATTGCCGCACGCTTGGGAAGCGCTGCAGAAAACGGCGATAATAGGGAACGACCTGATCGACACGAGTTTGGTGCAACATCAGCTCGGCCAACCAGACCCGGTAGGGCGTACGCCGCTTGCGCCAAGGCAAATCCCGTTGATGCTGTGCGAACCATGGCAACAGTTCACGAGCCACTGCGTCGCGCACTTCAGAAACCGGATTGACCCCTTTCATTCGGGCGGCACGCTAACAAGGCACGAATAAGGGAGCAAGTCTGAATCTGCGTCAACGCTTGCATCAGCTTGTTTTAGCTCTATATTTCAACTGTTGTAATCAGGGTATTAGGAGAAGGAAAGCAGTATGCAATTGGCTATGAAGCATTGGCCTATAGGTGCCGCCTTGGCGGTGTTGTTGGCAACCGCCGGTGATGTGCGCTATCTTCTGTACTTGATTTCGGTCGGTCCCGTGCAGGTGGATACCCCCGTGCGCGTTGTGGTGCATTCGATTTTGGCGTTGGCTGCGCTGCTTTACCTTTATCTTGCCTGGCGTCGTTCAAAATCAACTCAACCGTCATGAATCGGAGCCTCCAGCCAGTGTGCGTCAGGCTGTCAACCCGCTGAATTCATAACATCATGCCCA
>SLLF01000336.1 GCA_007134175.1 Kiritimatiellia bacterium
AGCACGTGCTTGCCGCGGTTGTGCGCGGCGTAGTCCGCCCGGGTCTCCTCGGGATAGTAGGCGGTCAGCGCGCCCTTGCCCCCGGTGATCCAGCGCTTCATGTTGCTTAGGAAGACGCCGCACCGGAAACCGCCCACTCATTTCCGGAGAGAGCCGGGAAACTAGCACAGCTGCAGCGGCCCATGCAAGCCCGCAATTTTTTAGCGCAACGAGCGAAGAATCGCCGCTGAGGTTCCTGCGGGGGCTGCGGGGCGGCTTTGCCCTGATTTTCCAGCCATGAGGGAGCGGACGCCGATTACGTGGACGCTTACGGATTACGATTACCGCCTAGCCCCACTCCCCGACCCGGCTGAACGCCCTAGGCGGCCCGGCGGCGTAATTGGCGGCGGACCGGGCCGACCGGAGAAACCAGCCCGACCAGTACAAAAATGGCAAAGGCGACCAATACCATCATACCGCCCGACGCGACATCCAAGCGGAACGAGAAGTAGAGCCCCACTGTCGACGACACCACCCCCACGGCGACGGCAATCCACATCATGCGCGGTAAGCGGTGCGACACCAATGATGCCGTCGCTCCTGGAATAATGAGCATGGCGACCACCAGAATCACCCCCACCGTCTCCAAGCTGGTCACGATAGTCAGCGTCAGGAGCAGCATCAATCCGTAATGGATCGCACCCGTCGAGAGCCCGATCGCGCTGGCGTGGCTCGGGTCGAAGGTATAGACCAGCAAGTGCTTGTAAAAAAAGAAGACGGCCAGTAAAGCAACGAGACCGGCATATAGCGTCGTCACCAGGGTACCCATTGTGACGCCGAGCACATTGCCGAACAGGATGTGCATCAAGTGGGTAGAGGTGGCGATCCGCGAGATAATCACAATCCCCAGCGCAAAGGCCGCCGTGAACATCAATCCCATGGCGGAATCCTCTTTGATCCGCGTATTCCGCTGGATAAAGCCGATCCCCAAAGCCGTCAGGCCCCCGCTGGCGAAAGCGCCCAACAGCACGGGCAATCCTAACAAATAGGCCAAGGCCACCCCGGGCAACACCGCATGGCTGATCGCATCGCCTAGTAAGGCCCAGCGCTTCAGCACCACATAGCAGGACAAGACGCCGCAGACCACCCCGACCACCATCGAGGTCAGCAAGGCGCGCAACATGAACTGATACTCAAAGGGGGCCGCAACCGACTCCGGCAACCAGGCGATCAACCAGGCCAACCAGTCAAGCAGGCGTTCCGCCCACCAGGTACCCACCGCTGCCAAGCCGTTATGCAGCATGGTGATCATGGCTGTGCGGGTCCCCGCTCTATCAAGTGATAGCCCTTTTCCAACGCTTCCGGCGCGAGCATCTCGTCCGGCGTTCCCACGCCCGCGATGGTGCGGCTGACCAGGACCACCCGGTCCGCGCAATCCCGCACCGTCGGCAGATCGTGCGTCACCATAAGGACGGACTTGCCGCGTCCCACGAACGCGCGCAGGTAATCGATAATGATCTGCTCGCTATGGCGGTCGACACCGGCCAGGGGTTCGTCGAGCAGCAGCAACTCCGCTTCCTGTGCAATCGAGCGCGCGATGAATACGCGCTTCTTCTGGCCACCGGACAAGGCACCGATGGGGCGGTGCGCCAAGCCGGCGATCTGTACCGCCTCCATGGCCTGCTGGGTCAGCGCGCGATGCGATGCCCCGATGAACCGGGGCGGCAGCCAGTAGCGCCAGCCGCCCGCCTGGCGACTGCGGCCATAGCGCCCGCTCAACACCACGTCCTGCACCGTGATCGGGAAGGTCCAATCAATATCGGTTTCCTGCGGGACATAGGCCACCGCGTTGGCGCGCCGCGCCGCCCGGATAGCCATCCCGCAGACCCGCAACCCCCCGCGCAACGGTTTTTTAAGGCCCGTCAGTAATTTCAGCAACGTCGACTTCCCGGCCCCGTTCGGTCCAATCACGGCAATGAAACGCCCCGAGGGCAATTGCAAATCCACTTGATCCAAAGCGATAACGCCGCTGTAGTCAGCGGCCACCCCGCGGGCCTCAATGGCCAATGGCACTGTCACCGGCTGGTTCAACGCAGCAGTTCCTCGCGCAGCAGTCGCGCATTGTGCCGCATCATATCCAGGTAGCTCTCCACGCCACTGCCGACCGGCCCCAGTGAATCGACAAAGAGCGGCCCGGCCACGCGGATGCCGGTCTCCTCGGCCACGGACCGGACATGCCGGTCACTGATGGTGCTTTCATAAAACGCGACGGGAATGCGCCGGTTGCGAATGATGTCGATGATGCGCGCCAGTTGCCGGGGCGTACCCTCCTCCTCGTCGTTGTTGCCCCAAATCGCATCGTTTTCGAAGTCGAACGCCTCCGCGAAATAGAGGAACGCCGCTTCACTGGTAATCAACACGCGCCGGTCGTCCGGGATATCGGCGAGCAGGGCGCGGATTTCGCCCTCCAGCTCCTGCAGGTCGGCCAGTTGGCGAACCGCTCGCGCCGCGAAACCTTCGGCGTGCGCGGGAAACCGCGCCGTCAAGGCATCGCGGATCACTTCCGTGTACGCACGCGCACCTGCCGGACTCATCCACAAATGCGGGTCCGGCCGCCCTTGCAACTCGCCAATACGAATCGGCACGGTGGGGTAGCCGCTGTTATCTGCCAATGCCACCACTGGCACGCCGGGGCGAGCGGTGGTGCGTACTTGCCGCATCCATTGCTCCAGATCCAACCCGTTATAAAAAATAAGCGCCGCATCCTCAATATCCGCGAAATTGGATGGACTCAACTCCCATTCATGCACTTCGGCACCCACCGGCGTCAACAAACGCACATCCACCCCCTCGCCGGCCACGCCGCTAACCAAATCCTGCAAAATGGTGAATGTGGTCACTACCAAGGGGGGGTCGGTTTCCCGGTGGACTTTAACGCCCGAATCACACCCCAGCACACCGAGGAGACAAAACAATAATAGTGCGAAGTTCTTGCACACCCTCCTGCGCCCGCCACAGAGGGCGGGCCTACAATGCCAGACGCATTGTTGGCCGGGCCGCTGCCTGCCTCGCCGTGGGCTCTGCCAAGGGGGGGGGGCGGGGTCTTTCCCGATCCCAGGGTTGGAAGTATAGCCATATTTCACCATCTTCTCCTTTTTTGAGTTATCAAAATAATTGGTTTGTTCACATGAGTCAACTATTTTCAGTATTGCGCTTAAATTTATTCGTATTGGATTGCTTTTGCGCAGGCGTTGTCTTACTTTCCGGGCATGATTTCGAGCACGGTCGAGAATTATCTAAAGCGTATCTATCTGGAACAGCAGACCGATCCGAAGGCATTGGTGCCGATGGGTAAGCTGGCCGCCGTCATGCAAGTGGTGCCGGGGACCGCCACGGCCATGGTGAAGACGCTGGCGGATTCGGGTTTGCTGGAATATGAGCCGCGCGGCGGTATCCGGTTGACGGCTGGGGGCGAACAGCTGGCGCTGCATGTGCTGCGGCGGCATCGCATTATCGAACTGTTCCTGGTCAATCATCTGGGTCTGGACTGGTCGGAAGTGCATGCGGAGGCGGAGACGCTGGAACATGCGGTGTCCGACAAGGTGCTGGAGCGCATGGATACCCTGCTCAATCATCCCCGCTTCGATCCACACGGCGATCCGATCCCGCCGGCCAAGGGGCGCATGCCCACCGAAAGCTGGATCCCGTTGCCCGCCGTCCCGGCCGGTCAACGCGCACAGATAGCCCAGTTATCCGATCAAGATCCGGCGTTCCTCCAATTCATCGAGCGCAACGCGCTTACGCCGGGCACGGAAATATACGTGGCCTCATATGACCCCCAAGCCGACGCGGTTACTTTAAACGTTCCAGACGGTTCCCACATTACACTGGGCGGCGCGGCAGCGGAAAAGATCATGGTGCGTTTGGGCCGGGTGTCCCAATGTGGAACTCGGGTGCCCTAGCCCGCATTTCTCAGGCGAGGATCGGCAAGACCTGCTCAACTTCCCCGGAGCTGAACGGACTGAAGGCGCCGCGTTTGGAGCGCATCACTTTCGCCAAATGAGGTCCCAACACACCAGGGTCCGGCGCGACGAGTTGCCCCACCATCTCCAGCAGGGCGTCCATACCGTACCGCTCCTTGAACTCGTGCAGGGCATGGATACAGAAATTGTGAAGATGCTCCTTTTGCATGGCCCAGCGCAGCGCGGGCACCGTGCGCTGGAAGTCGATGCGGGCCAGACAGGTCAAGGCTTCGCCCTCCAGCTCAGAGTCCAAAAAGCGCTCAACCGAGGCATACGCTTGTTCGTCGGGCTGCAGAGTCAACACCGTCAACAAGGCGCGACTCGTCGTCGAGCCGCTATCCTGTCGATTCAGCCAAGCGACCAGATGCGGGGTGAAGGCGGGCACCCTCAGACGGGTGACCATTGTCACATCCGCAAGTCCGGGCCGTGCCCCGGCCAGCCGCTCGAGCATGATCGCCTGAAAACATTCCCGCTCCCACGGTTCCAGCGCGTCGTAATAGACCTTCGCCGCCCACTCCAATTCATAATCTTCACTGTAGTAATGGCTGGTCACCAACCCCGCGATATCTGCTTCAATGGTGTCACGTGTTTTCATTGCCGGAACGCTACGTCATGGTCGGCCAGGATGCAACCGGCCCAGCCTGCGCCCATTACCTGTTGAGGCGCTTGCAAAACCTTTGGGGTGCTGGCGTCTCGCCTGCCGAGAATCCAATGAATTCAGAATCGTCCACCGTTCTCGCCCGTTATCGTCAACCGGAACGGGAAGAGCCATGACTGGATGCTGTTCCACAGTTGGCCCAGCAGGGTTTGGGGTTGCGTGTTCTGCATGCGCGAAGTCTCCTTTCTGCGTGTGCAGACCCGTTCTTTCGGGCGATGGAGACTTTATAACATATTGCGCCGTAACAATCTACAACTTTTTTAAAAAAAATGGTGGGGGTAGACAAACGCCTCGGAATGTGCCATTATTCTTTCGTTCGTTTTGGGCGCGGTATGGTGCCGCGCAGAAGACAATGGGGGCGTAGGTTGGAACGTCACGCATGCCCACTGCGGGCGGCGGGGCTCTTCAGCTTACAAAACGCCCCGCGACGCAAGCCGTCAGGCGCAGCGTCCGGGGGGTTTTGCAAGAGCCTCATTTGACAACCGATTTTTTATAGTGTATTCCTCTGGGTGTTAATCTGTAGTGGAGTGTTATGAAACGATTGCTATGCTTGGCGT
This sequence comes from Kiritimatiellia bacterium, assembly GCA_007134175.1. Lineage (GTDB taxonomy): Bacteria > Verrucomicrobiota > Kiritimatiellia > SLAD01 > SLAD01 > SLLF01. Next base: position 5,217 of record SLLF01000336.1, read on the forward strand.
TACTACTTGGTTCCACCGTTAGCACGCAGGCCGTCATTGTGGCTGGGGCGCGCGGGGGCGGTGATAATCTCAACAACACGACGCGGGCGGAGTTAGAGACCATTGTTGATGATGGTTTCTTTTTTTTTTTTGTTTTCACGTTAGGGGCGGGAAATGGTGTCTACCTCGGGTATAGTCCGGATCCGGGGGGACCAGTCGGCTATGCGCTTACGGCCATGCACATTGATCTTCAAGGTGCCACCACGCTAACTATCGAAGGCGAAACGTACGATATACTGGGCAGCAGAACGGCGATAGACAGCTCGGATCTGGCGTTGATCCGCTTTAGGCACACAACCAATC
>SLLF01000271.1 GCA_007134175.1 Kiritimatiellia bacterium
GCTTACTTCCGGTTGGCTTGACTGGCATTATACGATCTCCTTTGATTTGGTTTTCCAAGAAGATTGTAGCCAGTCGGCCAGCCACTATAAAGTTTCATTCACCAAGTATGGGACGCTAATGAAACCTCTTCAATGTCGCTATTAGTCGAGCCCGAGCCACTTTCGTTGCCGTCGGGAATAAAGACGCTGTGCGCAACTTCACGTTTGAAGAACATCCGGTCCAATATCTTTGGGAGTTCGTGTCATACGTTGAGAAACTGGAAGAACCGGATCAGCCTGCCAGGGGGGAACCCAGCTTTGCCCCCGAACAGCTCTGGGAGGAGCGCTTCTATCTTCAGGCGCTTAAACCGGCAGCCATTCCGGTCTACAGCCAGTATCCGTTGGGCCCCTATAAATTGGATTTTGCCTTGTTGCGGAAAAGGCGGGAGCGCAAACTGGACATCGAAATTGACGGTGAGACCTATCATAAGGACAGCGCTGGCAAACGGCTTCGTAAGGATATTGACCGGGATATTTACGTTAAGGCACAGGACGGGCGCAGTCGGCCTGATCCCCGGTCCGATCTGATTTGCATTCGCTCAAGAGTCTATGCATAGTGCATCCAACTTCCAAGGGGTGAAAGTGGCTATAAAGTGGTTGTATGAAGAATCAGGGACGGTAGATCGCTTGGCGACACGCGTTGCTGACTGGGAGGCATCCGACGATGTGCAATCCATCCTGGTCCTGGGTTGTGCCGGGGACGGATGGACGCCTGCCGCGATTGACCCCCTGCTCACAGGCGCGGGCAAACCCATCTGGGGAGGCTTGTTTCCGCGCATTATCTGCTACGGCCAACACCATGAGCACGGTTTCATTATGCTGGGCCTACCCAATGAACCGGATGGCCTGGTTATCCCGCAGCTCAGCAGCGCGACCACCGACTTCGCTGCTGCCCTGACACCTGTTGCGGATCGCTGGACAAGCGGTGAAACGGACGCAGGAATGACGGATACGGCAACCTTTATGATCCTGGTCGACGGACTTAGCCGTCGCATTGGTGACCTGGTTGAGCAACTGTTTATGCAGCTCGGTTTACGCCATCATTTTTTTGGAGGGGGCGCCGGTTCGCTGAACCAATCCGGCGCCCCCTGTCTGCTTACGCCCGGGGGTATGCTGGCCGATGCCGCCTTGGTAGTACGCCTGCCGCTCGCCAGCGGGGTCGGCGTCGCTCACGGTTGGTCCCCGATCAGCGACAGTTTCCGGGTAACGGAATCCCGGCACAACATAATCCACACGCTGGATTGGTCCCCTGCCGCGGAGATCTACCACGCCCAGGTCCAGGCCCACAATGGCCACCAGATAGAGCGGGCGTCATTTGCGGACTGGGCCAAAGCCTATCCTTTCGGCATCAACAAGTGGGACAGCGAGGAAGTGGTACGGGACCCCATTGCCGAGACCGCTGACGGTGGACTGGTTTGCGTGGGCGACGTACCAAAAGGATCATTTGTACGCATCATGACAGGATCTCCTACCGCCCTGATAGCCGCCGCCGGCCAGGCGCGGCAGCGTGCGGAACAATCCCACCCATCTCCCGTCAGCCCGCCTGCCGTGGCCTTGCTGATGGATTGCATATCGAGGGCCTTATTTCTTGAGTCCCGATTCACCGATGAGCTCCATGCGGCGGCCGGCCCCCAGGACCTGATGGGGGCCGCTACGCTGGGAGAAATTGCCAGCAGCGGATCGGATTATCTTGAGTTTTTCAACAAGACAGCGGTCGTAACCTACTTGTACCCCTGCTGAACAGGGATTGAGGCGTCGTATTTATGCGCATGAAGAATAGCGTTGAAATCCTATATGAAATTGCGTTGAGCATCGGTTCCAGCTTGGACCTGGAAAAGATGCTGCATCACTCGACCGCAACGATGCTGCGTCTACTCAATTGCAGTGGCGCCCATATTCTCCAGGCGCAGCCGACCCTGCAAGCGACGCCGGGTCGGCAACCGCAGCAGGGGGTGAGCTGGTGCACCCGGTATGTGGCTCCGCGCCCGCTGGCGCAGGATCCGGTCCATCAGGCTTGGCTACAGTCCGTTGGTTTGCCTCGGAACCCAGACGATATTCAAGCCTGGTCCGCCGCCCATTTGCCGCTGGAACAGGCGGTCGGTTCCAAAATCCGGTATGGCTTCGCGATGCCTGGATTCGGCGTCTTCTTTCTGGAAAAGAACGGTCCCCCCTTCGATGCGGGGTGTCGACAATCGCTGCAGGAGCTGATCAGCAAGCTGGCACAATCCGCCTGTGCCTGTCTGGATGCCGAGGCCTTGCAGGAGGCTGAAGCCCACAATTCACTGCAGGCCCAAATACTGGACAACGTCAGCGATGCCGTCGTCGCGACTGACCTGGATGGTCAAATACTCTATTGGGGGCGGGGGGCGGAGAAGATGTACGGCTACCGGCCGGCAGAGGTGTTGGGCAAGCCATACAGCCAATTTGCCGGGTCGGTGACCGACCACGACGAGCAGGCCTTTCGCCGCCGTATACTTGAACAAGGCCATCTGCATACCGAGCATCAGCAACAGCGCCGCGACGGTACGTTTTTCTGGTCCGACGTACATATCTTCGTCTTGCGGGATAAGCGGGGGCGGCCACGCGGGTTCATCGGGATTGATCATGATATCTCCGCGCGCAAGGCAGCCGAGGAAGAGTTGCAGCGGATGCAGCGGCTGGATGCGCTGAGCACGCTGGCCGGCGGCATCGGGCATGACTTCAACAATCTGCTCATGGTCTTGTTTGCCAACCTGGAACTGGCGCACCCCAGCAACGACCCCAGTGGTGTGCGCGACCCGCATATCGAAGAGGCGCTGAAGGCCATCGAATCAGCCCGTCGCCTGACCGGCCAACTGCTCGCGTTCGCCAAGGGGAGCGCTCCACAGTTTGACACCGTGATGCTGGACGATCTGGTCAAGGAGACGGTGGACTTCAATATCCGCGGCAGCAGCGTGTCGGCGGTGTTTGATTTCCCCCCTGACTTATGGCCCGTTAATGGAGATCGGGGACAGCTGATGCAGGTCTTCTCCAACTTGACCATCAATGCGGTACAGGCCATGCCGACCGGCGGTAATCTATATATACAGGCCGCCAACGAACCCGATCCCCACCCCATTGATCCCGCCAACCACCATTCAGGAGTCCGCCTGGCGTTTCGTGATGATGGTAGCGGTATCCCGGCCGATAAACTGCGCCGCATCTTCGATCCCTATTACTCCACCAAGGATGAAGGCCATGGACTAGGGCTGGCGGTGGTGCAAAACATCATGAACAAGCATAGCGGCCGTATCACCGTTGACTCCCAGGTTGGGGTGGGCACCACGTTCAGCTTATGGTGGCCTGCGCGACCAATGGTCGGTCGACCATCAACAAACAGTGCGGTTAGGACGAGTGAAACGCCGACGGTGTCTACCGCGTTGCGGTTACTGGTCATGGATGACGATGAAGCGATCCGGCGTACCACCGGCCGCATGCTGGAGCGCATGGGACATGTGGTCACCTTGACCTGCAATGGCGACGAAGCCATTGCGCGCTACCGCGAAGCCCTGGAACAAAAGGAACCGTACGACGTGGCGCTACTGGATTTAACGGTCCGGGGCGGCAAAGGGGGCAAAGAAGCGATCCAGGAAATCCGTGCCATCGACCCGCAAGCGCGCATTATTATCTGCAGCGGCTACACCGAGGACCCCATTATGAAAGCAAGCGGCGAAAGCGGCGTGACCGGCCGTATCGCCAAACCCTTTTTGCGCCCCCAACTGCAACAGGAACTGGCCCGCGTCATGGCTGTGGAAAATGCCGGGTAACCACTCGCACATGATGGCAACCGACACAGTAGTGGCAGTGGAAGACCTGGCGCAGCGGTGTCCGGCCGGCTGCCCGCGAGCGGCTTGGGCGTTGGGTACCGGCCTAGCGCGCGCCTGGCACGGCCCATTGGCCACCGATGCCGGTTATGGTCTCGCCTGCTGGGCGGCCTTGCTCTACCTCCAGCTGCAACAAGGCCGGGTGGCACTGGCCCTGGACGATCCATTCCACGGGCTGGAGCTGAACCCGTTCGAACTGCCGCCGCTACCACCTGCGCCCGACTGGCTGCACGTGATCACGGACGACACCGCCACGCCGGTTACGGCAGGAGGCCCGCTGGTGCGGCGCTCCGACAACACCCTATGGTGGGCACGGTACCATGCGTTCGACGTTCGCCTGCGCCACCGGATCGAACAGCGCCGACAGCAACCCATGATCAATCTCTGTCCCGACACGGTGCGGTCCGTGTTGTACCGGCTTTTCCCGCCCGATGATCCGGCTGCCACCGCTGCCCACGGCCAGTTATGGGCCACTGCGGCGTTGGTGGATCAAGCCTTTGGCCTGATCACAGGCGGGCCCGGGACGGGCAAGACCACTTCGTTGGCGGCGTTGCTACTCACGTACCTGGCTGCCTTGCCGGCTGCGCAACGCCCCACACCCGCCACCCCCATCCTGCTCCTGGCCCCCACCGGCAAAGCCGCGCAGCGGCTGCGCGAAGGACTACGCCGCGCTGTCTCCCGGCTGCGCACGACGCTGGCGGGGGCCGCAACGGAATGGATGGAACTGCTGAATGGGCTGGACCCCGACCACCCTGCCTGCCGGGTTCATAACCAGACCATTCACAAAGCGCTACGTCCGCGACGCTACCGACGTCCCGGTGAAGGTCCATTCCATCACGACGAGCACAATCCCGTGACCGCCGCCTACGTCATCGTCGATGAAGTCTCCATGGTCGACTTGGCGTTGATGAACCGGTTGGTCGCTGCCGTACCCCTACACGTCCCCTTGTGCTGGTTGGGCGACGCGGAACAACTCGAAAGCGTCGAGGCCGGATCGGTACTGAGCGACATCGTGCAGGTGGACCACCCCGTGTCCGCGCAGCGAAGGCAACAGGTGGCACAACGCAGCGGCCTGTCGGCCGACCAGGCGAGGGAGCACTGGCCACGAGTGGATCATGTACATCTCACCTACAACTACCGGTTCCGACTCGATACCCAAATCGGCGCACTGGCTCAAGCGGTCCAGCAGAGCGACGCGGACCGGTTCATGAATATCCTACAGCAGGAACCCGGAACGGATGACGTCGAATGGATACCCCTACCGGAAACCGGCCGCCGGCTGCCCGCTCGAGCACGGAGCGCAATTTGCGCCGGGTACGAGGAGCTGCGGCGGCTAACCCAGCAACAACCTCGTCCGGATGCCGACGAGCAGCTCCGTGCTTTTGATCAATTTCGGGTACTCTGCGCCACCCGACAAGGGGGGGATGGCGTGGCCGCCTGGAACCGCCGTATACCCCAATGGTTATGGGGCGAAGCTGCGACCGCGCCGGTCCAGGCGGTCCTGATTACGGCGAATGATAACGTATCGGGCCTTTACAACGGTGATACCGGCCTGATCTGGCCGTCGACGGACGATACATTGCTGTTTCATACCGCCGGGGGGCCGGCGCATTGGCCGGCGGCCCTATTGCCGGAACACGAAGACGGATGGGCTATGA
>SLLF01000170.1 GCA_007134175.1 Kiritimatiellia bacterium
AGGGGTCTCATACGTGGGCCCAGTGGAGGCCAGGTAAACGCCCGTATGGAGCGAGACGCCGGCTTGCCGGCCAGCCCGTTGCAGGCAGGCCACTAAATCGGGGTGGTAGACCTGGGATTGGTCCGGGAAGCGCGGGCCCCATACAGGATTATGCTCGCCCAGCAGGGGGCTGACACCGAAATTGTTGATGTGATCGGTGATGATCATCAGGTCGCCGGGTTGCATGTCGTCCCGGACGCCACCGGCGGCGTTAGTCAGGACCACGCGTTGGGCGCCCAAAGCCTGCAACATATAGACGGGAATGGCAATAGGCGTCCAGCCGATGCCTTCGTAGTAATGGCGGCGTCCCTGGAAAATGAAGGTTTCCACGCCGGCCGACTCCGCCCACGCCAGTTGACCGGCATGGCCAACCACACCGGCTTTGCCCATGCCGGGTATTTCGCCATAGTCGACCGTGTCGCGAACGGTAAAGGCTTCAACCACCTCGCTCCAGCCCGAGCCAAGAATGAGTCCATGCGAGGGTTTCGCTGCCGGCCAGCGGCCCTGCAGGAACGCGACCGCTTCTGCTAGACGTTCGTAATTCATGCTACTTATCCTGCTCCGGTTTAATGATTTCCTTGATCAATGGATCCGGTTTGACGGGTGCATCGCCAATGACTACGGCGTCCGCCAACAATCGCTTGGCCTCGGCCAACCGGTCCTCGCTATTCGCATGCAGGGTCAACAACGGCTGGTCCTTTTCCACAGCAGCCCCGACCTTGCACAGGTTGGTTATACCGACCCCATGATCGACCCGGTCGTCGGTCTTGGCCCGGCCGCCACCCAGCACCACAACGGCGCGCCCTACCGCTTCCGCACTGACCTCCTGCACCACGCCACTCTCGGGTGCCGGAAAGGGCTCTTGCATTGAGGCCGTCGGCAGGCGGGCGTAGTCGTCCAGTGCCGCCGGATCGCCGCCCTGTAATTGCACCATTTGCTTGAAGCGCGCAAAAGCGGCCCCGGAATCGATCTGCTGCTGCAACTGTGCCAAGGCGGCCTCGCGTGAATCGGCCTGCTTCATCAACAGCAGCATCTGCGCGCACAATTCCAGCGTCACCTCCATCAAGTCCGGTGCCCCGCGACCCTGCAATGCTTCCATCGACTCGATAACTTCCACGCTGTTGCCTGCCGACAACCCCAGTGGCTGGTTCATGTCTGTGATCAGCGCCGCCATGCCCTTGCCCATACGTGTGCCGACATGGACAATCGTGCGTGCCAGCTCCTGGGCGTCTTCATAGGTTTTCATGAACGCGCCCTTACCCCACTTGACATCCATCACCAGCCCGTCAATCCCTTCCGCCAGCTTCTTCGACATAATGCTGGCGGTGATGAGGGGGATCGAAGGTACGGTCCCGGTGACATCGCGGAGTGCGTAGAGTTTCTTGTCGGCCGGAGCCAATTGACCGGTCTGGCCGATCATGGCACAGCCGCATTCCTGTAGCACCGCCACGAATTCGCGTTCGCTTAGATCAACCCGGAACCCCGGAATCGATTCCAGTTTGTCCAGCGTGCCGCCGGTGATTCCCAGCCCGCGGCCGGAGATCATCGGCACGGCGGTGCCGCAGCACGCCATCAATGGGGCCAGCAGGAGCGATACCTTGTCGCCGACGCCGCCGGTGGAATGTTTATCCACTTTAGGTAACGTGATGGCCGACGTGTCCACCAAGTCGCCCGAGTTCATCATCAACTCGGTCAGCGTGGCGGTTTCTGCAAGGGACATACCCTGAAAATAGATCGCCATCGCCATGGCGGCCATCTGGTAGTCGGGGATATCCCCGTTGGTATAGCCCTCTATGAAGTACTGCAGTTCCTCGGGAGTCAGTGCGTTACCGTCCCGCTTCTTCTCAATTATCCATTGTGGTACCATAGCCGTGTATGCTACCTGTTGAGGGCTGGAATGTCAATATGTGCGAACCCCGATCAACTGTATACTGGATCTATATCACGGCGGGATCCCTCGCGGAGGCGGAGCGTATCGGTGCGTTGCTTGTCGCGCAACGGCTGGCGGCCTGTGTCAATGTGCTGCCGAACGTGGTCTCGCTATATCGCTGGCAAGGGGAAGTGCAGCGGGATCAGGAATGCGTGCTGATCGCTAAGACTACTGCCGATTCATTTCCTGCCTTGGAGGGGGCGGTCCAGGAGGCGCATTCCTATGATTGTCCCTGCATTATTGCGTTGCCCATAGTCGGCGGCCATGCGCCATTCCTGAAGTGGATAGCGGAGGAGGTTCGTCATGAAACCTCGTAGTCGTAGTGGCGCGCGCTGGTTGCTAATCGGCGCCATGGCGCTTAGCGGTTTCGTGCGGGCCGGGGAGGCGGAAACGTCGTGGCCGCCGGTCAATCCGCTGCGCGCGTTGGGCGACCATATCGCCGACGTGGTGGAACAGGTGCTGCCTTCGGTCGTGGTCATCCGGACGGAAGCGGTGCGCTACCATGTTGGCCGGGATTTCTTTTTCGGGCATCTTTACCGGATTCCCGAGCGGACGGCCGGTCAGGGGTCGGGCGTTATTATTACGGCCGACGGGTATGTGCTGACGAGTCACCATGTGGTAGATCGTGCTCAGCAGATTGAAGTGGTCTTGGACAATGGCGCCGTGTATGCGGCGGAGTGGATCGGCGGCGACCCGCACACGGACTTGGCGGTCCTGCGCATGGTGACCGATGAGGCAACCAGTTTCAGGCCGATCGAATTCGGCGATTCCGATGAAGTTCGTGTTGGCGAGTGGGTGATTGCCGTCGGCTCGCCCTACAATCTTCACGGCACGGTGACCATGGGGATTGTCAGCCAAAAGGGTCGCGTCATCGGCATGTTACCGTATGAGGATTTTATCCAGACGCAGGCTCCGATCAATCCAGGCAATAGTGGCGGGCCATTGGTCGATGCGGATGGCCGCATGGTCGGTATCAATGCCGCCATCCATCGGGGGGGACGCGGCGGTGGCGGCAACGTGGGCATAGGCTTCGCCGTGCCGGCTAATCTGGCAATGCGGGTGGCCGGCTCGTTAATGGAGACCGGGCACATTTCCCACCCGTGGATCGGGGTGGTCATGCACCCGGCCCCCGACGGGGTCTGGATTGAAGAGGTGTTTCGGAACAGTCCGGCAGAAGCCGGCGGCCTGCAGCGCGGCGATATCATCACGCGTGTCAATCAACGGCCGGTCCAGGCCCCGGCCGATGTGCGGCGCGCCATCTTTCAACATGCCGTCACGGGGCCGCTGACCGTGACCGTGCGGCGCGGTGTTGAGTTGCTGGAGCTGGGTATTCAGCCGGAGGCGATGCCGGACGTTGACCTGTTACAGCGGTGAGTCATCCCTCTCATAAGCGCTTGCGACTTGACCAGCTGCTGGTGCAGCGCGGGTTGGTCGCCAGCCGCGAAAAGGCGCAGCAGGTTATTCGGGCCGGAACGGTGACGGCCAACGGTTTAGTCGTCACCAAACCGGGACATACCTATGCGGAGGATACCGAGCTGGCCGTGGCCGCGCCACCGCCGTTTGTGGGGCGGGGCGGGGAAAAACTGGCGGCGGCCTTCAAGGCGTTCCCTTTTTCCGTCACCGGTGCGGTCTGCCTTGACGTGGGGGCCTCGACCGGCGGGTTTACCGACTGCCTGCTGCAGCATGGTGCGCGCCATGTCTATGCCGTGGATGTAGGGAAAGGGCAGTTGCACTGGAAGCTGCGCACCGATAAGCGGGTAACCGTCTATGAAGGGTGCAATGCGCGCTATTTGACGGCAGACTGGTTTCCTGAAGTGCCGGTGGTGGCGGTGGTGGATGTGGCGTTCATTTCCTTGACCAAAGTGCTGCCCGCCATTACAACCGTGCTGGCGTCGGACAGTCAGTTGGTCACGCTGGTTAAACCGCAGTTTGAGGCGCGCCGCGAACAGGTGGGGAAGGGGGGCGTGGTGCGATCGGACGATGTCAGGCAGGAGGTGCTGGAGCGGGTGCGGCGCTGGGGCGAGACCGAATGTGGCTTGCACTGGTTGGATAGCGTGACTTCGCCCTTGACAGGCCCGGCGGGCAATACGGAGTATCTGGCATATTGGAGGTCGCCATGAAACGAATCGGAGTCGTTGCCAATTGCAGCAAACCACAGGCGGGACAGGTGTTGTCACGGGTGGAAGCGGAAGCCCGTCGGCTCAACTTGACCTTGGCGGTGTGTGACGAGACGCACACGTTGCTGCCGCAAGCAACCCGTGTGGCCCCGGTCGCCTTCGCGCAAGCAGTCGATGGCGTGTTGGCGTTGGGAGGCGATGGCACCATGTTGCATACCGTGCGCTTGCTGGACGGTGCCGCAACGCCGGTATTGGGCGTTAATTTGGGCAGCCTGGGCTTCATGACGCATGTAACCGAGCCGGAACTGGAGCAGGCGTTGCAGTTCCTGGCGGAAGGGCGCTTCACGGTTGCCGAGCGCGCCATGCTGCAAGCAAGCGTAGTCCGTGACGGACAGCGTGTGGCGCGCTTGATGGCACTCAACGACATTGTCGTGGGTTGGGGCCAATCATCCAGGGCCATGACGCTGGGCTTGTCCGTTGATGACGAGGAGGTGGCGCAGTACTTGTGTGACGGATTGATCGTATCGACCCCGACCGGCAGCACCGGGCATGCGTTGTCGTCCGGCGGCCCGATTGTCATGCCCGCGGCACCGGTTTTCAACATGAATGTCATCTGTCCCCACTCGCTCAGCGCCCGTCCCCTGATTTTGCCGGATACGTGCACGATCCAAGTGCAGGTACAGCAATTGCCTGCCGAAAAAGCGCCCCTGTTGTCGGCCGATGGCCAGGATGAGTTCGTGCTGGTGCAGGGCGATCTGCTTGAAATCGCGCGTCATCCGCAACCGGCTCTGTTCGCCCAACTTCCCGGTCATCGCTACTTCGCGGTGCTGCGCCACAAACTGCACTGGCGCGGTTCGGCCCGCTGACCTTTTCCTTGAGAAAGAGGCGGTGGTGTGCGGTATGCCCGCCACTGTCCACGTTACCGATACGTGTGGATAACCGCCCTGACTATCCGCTTAATTCACCGTCAGCGTACCATCGCTGCCCATCGCTGGCATCGTCACATATCGGTCAGGAGTACTTGTAAAGTAATCGTTGGTTGTGTAGTTTCCCTAATCAAGAACGCATCATTAACGTGGACGCGAGTAGGAGGAGAGTAGCCATGATTACTGCTAGATTTCGATTGCTGTGCGGGGCGCTGTTGGTCGCTGCGATCGGCACCCACGCCGGCGATTGGCCGATGTGGCGCTATGATGCCAACCGTAGCGCGTCAGCACCGCACCCGTTGCCGGATGAGTTGCATCTGCAATGGACCCGTGAACTTCCCCCACCCAGGCGGGCGTGGCCTCCGCAGGCGGACGACGCCGATATGCTGGCATTCGATCGCTCCTATCAGCCGGTCGTGGCGGATGGCCGACTGCTGGTACCGTCCATGGTGACCGATAGTGTAACCGCCTACGACGTGAAGACCGGGGACGAACTATGGCGTTATCATACGGATGGCCCCGTCCA
>SLLF01000246.1 GCA_007134175.1 Kiritimatiellia bacterium
CTCGACATGACAACATTTTACATTAATCCCGTTCTTGCCCACGAGCCAATCTGCGCCGCGCCGATAAAGGTCCTCGACATGACCAAGTCTCTCCAGGTTCCATAACCACCTCCACACACGTTCCGCCCAAGCAATTACTCCGTCAATTTCTTACAGCGCAACCGGCGCCGTGCAACCAGCCAGGCGGGGCACAGTGGGGAAAATGACGAAGTACCCAAAGACCCAAGCACGAAAGAAGCCCGAATAGGCAAACCGCGCCACACGTGTATTCGGAATTGATGAATGGTCAGGCCGGTCCTAACAGAGGCGGTGGATGATCTGGATTTCGGATTTCAGTCTGGCCTGTGACCGTTGTCACAGTTTGCGAGGGGGTGAGAGAACGGACGACGGTTACGCGGACGCTTATGGTGGACGAAAGGACTGTGCCGTCGTCCGTAAGCGCCTGCCTGTGTGTGCGTCGCACGCAGACAGGTAACCGTACGCGTTGACCCGGTACCCATGTTCTCTCAGACAAGAATTCGGATTTATTCGGGTGTTTCGTCATTCGGCCTTTGCCCTGACGGCGTGGCTTTCCTCCCTTGTCAATCCGGCGGTGGAACCGTATAGTCCGAACTTTACGCAACGTTGGTGAATAAGGAAATTAGTATGGCAGGCAAGACTCTATTTGAAAAAATATGGGACCGGCATCTGGTGAAAACGATGGCCGACGGCACCGCATTGCTCTACATCGACCGGCATCTGGTGCACGAAGTGACCAGCCCGCAGGCCTTCGAGGGGTTGCGGCTGACTGGGCGTCCGGTTCGCCGACCGGACCTCTCGTTTGCCACCATGGACCATAACGTCCCCACTACGTCGCAGGACCGGATGACCATACGTGACCCGATCTCCGCGGCCCAGGTTGAGGCGTTGCGCTCCAACTGCAAGGAATTCGGCATCACCCTGTACGATCTGCAAAGCGATCATCAGGGAATTGTGCATATCATCGGTCCGGAAATGGGCATTACCCTGCCGGGCCTGACCATCGTCTGTGGCGATTCGCACACCTCCACCCACGGTGCCTTCGGCACGTTGGCGTTCGGTATCGGCACGTCCGAGGTGGAACATGTGCTGGCCACCCAGACCCTGCGCCAGTCGCGGCCCAAGACCTTCCGGGTGACCTTCAGCGGACGGTTGCCCAAGGGCGTTACGTCAAAGGACATGATCCTGAAACTGATCGGCCAGATAGGAACCGCGGGCGGCACCGGCTACGTGATCGAATATGGTGGCGACGCCGTGCGGCAACTCTCCATGGAAGCCCGCATGACCATCTGCAACATGAGCATCGAGGGCGGCGCCCGCGCCGGCATGATCGCGCCGGACGACACGACCTACGAATATATCGCCAGCGGCGACCGGCCGTTCGCGCCCCGGGGAGAAGCATTCGACCGGGCAGTCGCGAATTGGCGCACGCTGCCCAGCGATGATGACGCCGAGTTTGACCGCGAATTGACTATTGCAGCCGACCAGATCGCCCCCCAAGTCACATGGGGCACCAATCCCGGGATGGTCATCGATGTGACCGGCCGTGTACCGAAACCACACACCGTCCCCGGCCATAGCGTGCGCGATGTGGAACAAGCCCTGGCCTACATGGACCTCACGCCGGGCACCCCCATGACCGACATCAAACTGGACACCGTGTTTATCGGCAGTTGCACCAATGCGCGGATCGAAGATTTGCGCAAGGTGGCGCAAATGATCAAAGGGCGCAAGAAGGCCGACCACGTGCGGGTCATCGTCGTGCCGGGTTCACAACAGGTCCGCCAACAAGCGGAAGCGGAAGGACTGGACCGGATCTTTACCGAAGCGGGTGGCGAGTGGCGCTACGCCGGTTGCAGTATGTGCTTGGGCATGAACCCCGACCAGCTCAAGCCGGGCGAACGCTGCGCCTCCACGTCCAACCGCAACTTTGAAGGACGACAGGGCAAGGGCGGTCGCACCCATCTGGTCAGCCCGGAAATGGCGGCGGCGGCCTTGCTGGAAGGGCATTTTGTCGATATTCGTCAATGGACGCCCTGAACCATCGAATTACCCACCAACGCAACAACGTCAGGATACGCTTATGGAAGCTTTTCAAACACATCGCGGCATCATCGCCACGCTGGACCGCGCCAACGTGGATACCGACCAGATCATCCCCAAACAATTCTTGAAATCGATCAAGCGCACCGGTTTTGGCGAAAGCCTGTTCTTTGACTGGCGCTACGGCGATGACGGCAAGCCTAACCCCAATTTTGAGGTAAACGACCCCAAGTTCGCCGGGGCCTCGATTCTGGTAACGCGCAACAATTTTGGTTGCGGCTCCAGCCGGGAACACGCCGTCTGGGCCGTTGCCCAATACGGCTTTCGCGCCATTATCGCGCCTTGGCAGGACCGGCCCGGCGGACGAGTCCCCGGCTTTGCCGATATCTTCCGCAATAATTGCGTCAAGAACGGCGTGCTGACCATTGAGTTGACGGAAGCCGAAGTTGACACCCTCTTTGACCAAATCCAACGCTTCAAAGGGGTCGAGGCAACAGTGGACCTCGAAGAGCAACGGGTGATTCTGCACGTGGACGAGGAGATAGCCTTTCATTTCGAGGTCGACCCCGTGGTGAAGGACCATTTGATTCGCGGCCTGGACGACATTGCGTTGACACTGGAGCAAGCCGATGCCATTGCGGCATTCGAAGCCACGCACGACACGCAAATGGCGGCAGCGATAACATGACCAAACCATCCGGGCGCAAGGGCCGGAAGCCCGCCGTCGAATCGGAGTGCTGTTATCAGCGCCCCTTGGGGCCTGACGGTTTTGTTAACTGCTGGCTGGGTGCCGGTCCGTTCCTGATCCGCTACGCGGATGGAACATTACCCGCCGGTCCGGAAATCCGTTTCGCCAGCCTTGGATTCCTGGCACCCGCCACACCGGTACCCCGCGTGGATCGATCAGGCTGCTGGTCTGGTCCGCGACCCCGATCGGGGCGCTGGCTATCCGCCGATGGCCGGCGGCGGCGTTGGCAAGTGTGGGACGATGCGGACCAGCCCACCGTACTGCTGTGCACCCGGATGACCCCGAATTCCAATGCGGTAGCCTGTCTCTATTGTGAACTCGACTTGCCCGAAGGGTGTGCCGCCGTCTGTTTCCGGGCCGAACGAGGCCTGCAAGCCTGGATCGATGGGCGGCCTACATTTCTCTGGAGCCAGGAATGGTATAAACTGGGGCAGGCGGGCGGTGATCATCGCGTGGAACTGGGCGAGTATGCGATTCCACCCGGCCGCCACAGCCTATTGCTCAAGACGTGGCAAACCGGTGTGGCGGGCATGAACGGTTGGAGCTTCCGCTTGCAACTGCTGGACCGCAACGGACAACCCGCGGTCGGCACCATCAGCGTCCCGGTGGCCGACGCGACAGAGCGGACACAGTGTCAGGCTCGACAGGCGACACGCTCCTGCTACTTGTATCCCACAACGGTCACACCCGGCCAGACGTTCAAGGTGGGTGGGACCGATGCAGACCGGTCCCAGCGCCTGCGGATCAGGCCTGCCGGCTTCGAGACGACTAGCCGATCGCCGCGCGGCAAATGGGACGGAACCATCCGCTCCCCATTCGGCCCCGTCCCGGCTAGCTGGAGCGACACCCGGCGGGAACTGGACATCGCATGGCTGGATGAAAAGGGCCACGTGCTGACCACTCAGCGCCGGGAACTGGTGATTCGGCCCGTCGGTCCGTTGCGCGGTTCACCCGCGCAACAGATCTGGCGGGCCATTCGGCAGCGGTCGCCTCTGTCGCCGGTCACCTTCGCGGCCCAACTGCTGGCGGCTGCCGCCGCCGGCCGACCGATACGCGATGCAGCCAAATTTGTGCGGCCCGCCTTGCAGCTCATTGACGACCGATTCGACTGCGCGGACTTCGCCTTGACCTGGCTGTTGCGCTGGCGCTTGCTCTACGGGCACGACGCAACGCTGAACCGGGCCATTGATCGCCGCCTGCTCGACTTTATTTACCTGCATTCAGACCCGCGCCCACACAGCATGTGCATGGGAACGGAAAATCATCGGGCCCTGTTCTTGATGTTGGAATACCTGACCGGACAGCGTTTCCCGCGCGATCCATTTACAGGCACCGGACGGTCCGGCCGCTGGCATGCGCACCAGGCCCGGAAGGACCTGCTGCAGTGGATCGATACCAAGATGCGCTACGGGTATAAGGAATGGGGGTGCCACTACTTGATGGTGGATATCGAATGTCTCGGCATGCTGCGGGACTTTTGCGCAGACCCCGAACTGGCGCGGGCGGCGGAGCGGTTGATGTTCAAGACGATCGTGTTACTGGTCCAGGATACGTGGCAAGGGGCACTGGTTGGCGCCCAGGCGCGGGCATATCCCGAAATCGTGTTGGCCCACCCTGTCACCCGTTCCGGCGCGGACCTCTGCGCCTTGCTGGGCGATCCGCACGCCCGTCCGACCGGGGACTCGTTCGCGCTGGGATTGACCACTGCGCGCCGCCCCTTACCGGCGTGGTTAGGGCAGCCGCTGACGGTGGACCGGGCGACCGTGCGGGAACGGCAAGGGATGCCGGGTATGGCAACCGCACGCATGCTCGTCAAAACACCGCACGCGACCCTGGCCTCTGCGCGGTTGGCGGCGGCCCGCCAGCCACAAAGCCAATTGCTGGCCTGGAGCGCACATTTGGGGAACGGGGTGGTCGTGGCCGGGAACCATCCCGGACCCGATCAAGTGCGGAGCGAAATCCGGCCGAATTACTGGTCCGGTACCGTAACGATTCCCTGCGTGGCCCAAGCCGGCCTGGCACTGGTATGTCGATATGATCTGCCCACGTCGGATCCGTGGGGGTTCACCCATGTGGCCTGGCCGCTGGCCGCGATGGACGAAACCCAGGCCGTTCAGGACTGGTTCTTCGGCCGGGTTGGCCGGGGATTCATCGCCGTACGGCCGCTGCCTCGCGGGAGGTTAACCACGGAAGGGGCCTATGCCTTCCGGGAAATCACCGCACGGGGACCGTGCAGCGCGTGGATTGTACAAATGGGCGAAGGGGAGCGCCACACCGATTTTGCCCGGTTCATCCGCAAGGTGGTGGACGCACCGGTTGAAATGGCGGCGCGCCGGATTCGCTACCACTCACCGTTCGATGGGGAATTGGTCCTTTCCGCGCGCGGCCGCTTCACGGTCGACGGTCGAACGCACCCACTACCGACCGATCTGCACGTGGATGCCCCATGGGCCTACAGTCGTTACGGCAGCACCGTGTTCACCATGAAGTTGCCGGACGGCCCAGTTGCCTTATAGCGCCATTCCCCGGACGAGGGGAAGCAGTGCTTGCTTTAGTTGGAAAACGTCTTATATTGGACGGTGGGTTGGCAAGGGTATTGCAAAACGATCTTATCAAAGTGGCGACAACAAGACATGGCCCCACTGAAAGCAGTGAAGACGGTTGTTTTAGAGATGAAGGGTGGAGTGCCGTTGCCACTGCGTGAATTTTTGCAATAGCCCAAAG
>SLLF01000284.1 GCA_007134175.1 Kiritimatiellia bacterium
CTCGCTTCAAAGACGACCACACGTTGGTCGTGACCCAACCGGATGGCGGCGAAGAAACCGTATCCTTTGACCAGGCGATCATCGCTACCGGTTCGCGGCCGACGGCTATCCCTGCGTTCCAGCTCGATTCTGACCGGATCTGGGATTCAACCGCGGCACTTGAGCTGGCCGAGGTGCCGAAAAAGCTGCTGGTGATCGGCGGTGGCTACATCGGCCTGGAAATGGGGACGGTGTATGCCGCGTTGGGCGCGCGCGTCTCTGTGATTGAGATGACCGATGGCCTGTTGCCCGGTGCCGACCGGGATTTGGTCAAGGTATTGGCCAAGCGCCTGGAGAAGAAGTTCGAATCCATACAGCTGCAGACCAAGGTGCTTTCCCTGAAGGAACAGAAGAACGGGATCAAGGTCACCTATGAGGGACCGGATAGTGATCAAGCCTCCCAATTGTTTGATCGCGTGCTCATCTCGGTGGGACGTACGCCGAATACAGCGGACTTGGGGCTGGAAGCGGCCGGCCTGAAAGTAAATGAACGCGGGTTCATTCCCGTCGACGGCCAACGGCGCACGGCCGTGCCGCACATCTACGCCATCGGCGATGTGACCGGCGATCCGATGCTGGCGCACAAGGCCAGTCACGAAGGGATTGTGGCGGTGGAAGCGGCGCTAGGCAAGAAAACGGTTTTCGAGCCGCGCGCGATTCCAGCGGTGGTCTTCACCGATCCGGAAATCGCCTGGGCCGGTTGCTCGGAGACGAGCGCTAAGGCCGACGACATCAAGGTCAAGGTGTCGCGCTTCACCTGGAGCGCGTCCGGCCGGGCCATGTCGCTGGAGCGGACCGACGGCATAACCAAACTGCTCTGCGACCCGGATAGCGGCCGGATTCTGGGTGTCGGCATGGTGGGTGTCGGTGCCGGCGAGCTGATTGCGGAAGGCACCCTGGCGATAGAGATGGGGGCCACGGCAGAGGATCTTAAGTTGACCATTCATGCCCATCCTACCTTGTCGGAAACCATGATGGAGGCGGGCGAGGCGTTTTACGGCAACGCGATCCACGCCATCCGGCGCTGAGTTCTATAGAACAATCCCGTAGCCGCCGTCGTTAGACGGTGGATTCCTTGGGTTCTGGGATCAGTTTCCACGCCCTCACGGGCACAGCTACAACAGGGTAAACGCCCCTAGCGATCAAGCGGCCGCAGCGCCCGGGTTTCGGCGAAGAAGAGGAAGGCGTCATAGCGGCGTGGCAAGATGGTGGGGACATAGTTCCCCAACCGTTCACGTTCCGGGTGGTAGACGACCCCTATCGCCCGGTGGCCCACCACTTCCTGCAGGGGCCCCAGATCTTCCGCTTCATCAAAAAGGAAGAGCGTGGCGTCATCGGTCACCTGCTGCATCCAGTCCTCGGCGCTGCCGGGCCGCCCCGGCGGGACCGTCATCGTTTCCATGGCCCCGCCCCATTCGCGTCCGGCCTGCACCGTGCCGCGATGCGTGCCGAAGCCCACCGCCAACACCTGGTCAGCCCCTAGCCCTTGGCGGGCCAACTGGCCCATGTTGTACTGCCCCTGGTTCGTCATCGCCGTAGCCCGGGCATCACCGATATGGGTGTTATGCGCCCAGACCACCCCGCGCGCATCCGGGCCGTACCATTCCAATAAACGCTCGACCACGCCGTAGAAATGATCCACCCGCGCATTCCAGGAGGCGGGGCCGCCTTGAACCATCAGCCGGAAGTGGCGCTCGGCATTCTTGGCCACTTTGGTCAGCATCTTGGTCGACCAAACCTCGTAGCGGTCTTCCGGCGCCGCGTCCGCCAGAAGTGTCTGGAGCAAGGCGTACGCGGATGCCACCGCCTCGCTGCAATCGGCGTCCCCCAGCGCGACCGCACGGGCATACTGGTGCATGTTGCCGCGAAAGGGATCAAAACAAGCGTAGGCGCGTGTGACCACCTCCGCTCCGTCCGCATCCATTCCCTGTAAGCGGGCCACGGCCGCGTCCATCGCTTGTTCTTCGCCATAGACGTCAATCCCGTAGAAGCCAACCCGCTCTGCGCGCGGACGGTCGGCATTGAAGTCGCGCAACCACTCGATCAACTCGGCGGTTTCCTCGTTGGCCCACATCCAGGTCGGCCAGCGGGTAAACGTGGCCATGATCTCGCGGGCCGAGGCATACGGGGAGTCGAGATGTTTGGCGTATTGATTCAGTTTCCACAGGGTAACCCAGTCGCCTTCCACTGCAATGAAGTTGAATCCCTGCTCCTCGATAAGGCGCTCACTGATTGTTGCCCGCCAGAGATAGAATTCCGACGTGCCATGAGAGGCCTCGCCCAACAGCACCAGTTGGGAATCCGCAGCCCTTGCCAAGAGGGGGTCCAAATCATCGGGGCCGCTCAGTGGGCGCGCGATGGAACGCAACACCGACACTGCGGGCGGTCGGGGTACCGCGTTATCCTGCAGCTCTGCCGCCGTATCCGCTGCATTACTGCAAGCGGCCATCAGCCACGCTAGGTAGCCCAGTGCCACGTGGCGGGGCCACCAGGCACGCCACCACCCACCCGAATCATTGCGCTGTGATGCGTGCATTGTATCCTCCTTATTGCATTGCATTCAGACAGGCGAGACGCCTGCACCATAAAAGTCTGGCACGCATCTCACCGGTCAACGGTCCAGCAAGTTGCGGCGCAATTGTCGCAACTCGCGCTGCAGGTCTTTGGTCTCGTCATCCAGTTTACGGCCCAAGTCATCCAGATCGCCGTCGTGTTCCCTAACCGTTTCCGCAACAGCGCGCGTGTCAACGCGCTCCGAAAAGGCGTCGCTGAGCAGCTGCGGCACGAGGGCGAAGGCGAGGTCGGTCTGGAGGGCTTGTATGACTTCCTCCATGTTTTCAATATCGGTGAACGTCCGTTCGTAATTCAGGCGGTAGGTGCGCACGTGGGGAGCGGTGTCGCCCGGCTGCATTTCATGCAGTTCAAGCGTGCCCAACCGGAAGGTCAACTCGTCTATCGAGACGTCCCTCGCCTGCCGCGCACGGCGTGTTGCCTTCGGTGGTTCAACGGGATCGGTACGGGCCATCGGGTCGGCAAAATCATCGCGCTCCGCCGACGGCGGCGGGGTCTCGGTTTCAGGCCGGGCGGCAGGGCGTTCGCGGCGGGGCTCACGCCGGGCTACCCCCCACTGCTGCGGGTTCAACGTTTCGCCTTCCCGCAACACCACGGTCACCTGCTCGATATCCAGTAACAGGTGGGGCAGCTCAACCACGGGACGGAACAGGCTGGCAAGGCGGTAGCGCAGATCGATGGCTTGAATATGAATACGGGCGTCCAGCGGCCAATCCTCATGGCCGTCCAGATGTAGACCCGTGAGCGTGGCGCGCGACTGCCAGGGGCGCAGCCGAAGGGATTCCACTTCCGGTGTACCGCCCAAGTGGGTGACCAAGGCCGACTCAACCAACCGCTTGGCTAGCCGGTCCCTCAGCAGCCACAACCCGCCGCCCGCGACCAGCAACAATACCAGCAATGCGATAACAAAGCGTCTCATAATTCTTATTCCAAGGGTTATCCGTTCGAACGGCCCGCATCATCACGGGTCCTGGCCCAACTCCACATTCCAGTAGGCCAAATCGATAAAATGCCTCCAGCTATGGTCCGGCGACTGGCGGAATTGGATCTCCAGAAACGGCCGCCAGCGCGGTTTGCGCGGGGGTTTGAGCAAGCGCATACCCGCTTCCTCCGGCGTGCGGCTGCCCTTGCGGTGATTGCACGGTACACAGCTGCAGACCACATTGGTCCACGTCGTCTTGCCGCCGCGCTGGCGGGGCACCACATGATCGATATTCAATTCCTGGCGGTCGAACTTACACCCGCAATATTGACAGGTGTCGTGATCGCGCTCGAACAGGTTGCTGCGTGTGAATTTCACCTCTTTGCGGGGAAAACGATCAAAAAACAGCAGCACGATGATCCGCGGGATTCGTATGCGGAACGCAATGGTATGCAGGCAGTCGGTGTCCTCGTGCCCCGCCGATAAATCGCGCCATTCGTCGAAGGAAAAGGTGTTGAATATCCCTGCATCCTCGTAGACGACCTGGGCGTGATCCGTGTAGAGCAGACCCAGCGCCCGCTCCACGCTGCAGATGTTCACCGCCTGCCAGAGCCGGTTCAACACCAAAACATGATTGTGCCTGATAGCCGTCATGGCGTTCCGTATTCCGCAAAGAATTGCCGGGAACCTATCACGCTGACGGCTTCCTGTCAAAGGCCAGGAGCGCCAAGCCGGTACCGTCAGGCGAGGCGCACGCCCTGCGACTGCAGGTAGGCTTTCAGATCGGCGATGGTGATGAGATTGAAATGGAAGACGGATGCGGCGAGCAGGATGCGGGCACCCGCTTGAACCGCCTCCAGAAAATGCTCCGGCTGGCCCGCCCCGCCGGAAGCGACGATTGTCGCTGCGGTATTGGACGCAAGTAAACGAATCAACGGCAGATCATAGCCCGTTTTGGCACCGTCACCCGCCTTGCTGGTAGGCAACAGCACCTTGACCCCATGAGCTTCAACCTGTTGAGCCCACTGCAACGCATCCACGCCGGTCGCGGTGCGGCCGCCATCGATATAGACCTCGTACCCCGAGGGCAGTCCGGGATTGCGGTCCACGTCTATAGCCACCGTCACCCGGTCCGGTCCGAACGCATCCAGCAAAGCCGGGATCAACTCGGGCTTACGGAAGGCGGCGCTGCTGGTGGACACGCGATCCGCGCCGGACGCCAACACCATCCGAGCCGTTTCCAGATCGGCAATGCCCCCACCGACGGTGAATGGAATGGACGTGACCTCGGCCACTCGCCGGACGACCTCCAACAAGGTGCCCCGCCCTTCCACCGTCGCTTTGATGTCAAGCAGGGCGAGCTCGTCTGCCCCAGCCGCGCAATAGGCTTTGGCGCATTCAACCGGATCCCCGGCATCAACCAAGTCGACAAAATGGACCCCTTTGACCACCCGCCCCTCCTGCATATCGAGGCATGGCATGATTTGAACAGGTATTTCCTTCATTGAGTTGGCCTCTCGTTTTGTGATTCGTCAGTCGTCATGCATTTTTTCATGGTTTGCCTGTATGCTCCCCGCTTGGGAGCAGACCTCGATCACGGTATTAAGCTTCGGCTCCAAATAACCTGTCGTGCCATAAGTTTTCAAAAAGGTCGGACAGGCTCATGTTCTCGCCTACCTCTAATCGATGGTCGAGTAAATTATGACGCTGAGAGACGAACCCGCGTTAGGGCACGGCCACACGAACCTCTATCCGGTAGAACATTAGAGAGGCCTCGCTGGGCTCCAGGTCCAGAATGATCCACTGCCCTTGACCATTGAGCCCTTCCATGCCCTCCACTAATTGCCAGGTATCGGGGTCCATGAGATCGGTTCCACCCCAGATGTCATAGAGCCGTCCTGGGGCGGGCCAGAATGCCAGCGCCTGGCCAGAGCTGCCCCCCTCCCACTCCAGTTCCAGCACCGCGTCCTCGTCATGCGGGCCAACGCCCCACACATA
>SLLF01000233.1 GCA_007134175.1 Kiritimatiellia bacterium
CAAATTCCGCCTCTGGCGCCACCACCGCCTATTCCATGAGCCGCGCCCCGGGGGCGCTGACGAGAAACATCCCAGGCCACAAGGAGAGTATGCCATGCCGGTTCCCAAGGTCCCGTCCCGTCAAGAAGCCCGCAAAAAAGCCGACACCTTGGAAGATATCCGACAGCTGCTGGCCGCTCAGCGACCGGCCTGCTTCATGTGGTTCAGTCGCCTGCTGGAAAGAGGTGCGCCCTTTCTTCTCCATTCGGACCTGGTCGAATCGTTTGACGCCTTCTGCGACTCGGAAGAAGGGGCGGGTTTAAAGGATACGCCACTACGCAAACTGGTTCATGCGGCACAGGAAGCAGTGCTGCTGAACGAGCAGATCTATCTGGCTGTGCGCACGGGCGTGGGCGTGTGGCGCTATTTTCTGTTCGATGTCGGGGAGATGGATTGCCGTGCGCTCGATGCCGGCGAATTCCTGCAGGCCACTGAACGACGGGTCGAGCAGGACCAGGCACCGGACGCCCGGGTGCTGGAACTGGATCTGTCGCCCTTTGACCGCGGGTTACCGCGCTTGCGCGATCCCCGCTCGATCGGTAAAGGGGTCGAGTTTCTCAACCGGCATCTATCCAACGATATCTTCGAGGACACCGCTACCGGCGACGAACGGCTGTTTCGTTTTTTGAGCCTGCACCAGGTCGATGGCCGCCATTTGATGATCAACCAGCGGATCAAGGGCGTGCAGGATTTGCAAGAGGCCTTGTCGGAAGCCGATACCTTGCTGGCGCGGCAGGGCGGCGATGCGACCTGGGACACCGTGGAACTGGCGTTGAACCAGCTTGGCTTCGAAGCCGGCTGGGGACGGGCGGTAACGCGCATCCGGGAAACCATGGGGTTGCTGTCCGACATCCTCGAAGCCCCGGAACCCAAGGCGCTGGCGGAGTTTCTTTCGCGACTGCCGATGATCTTTAATATTGTGATCTTGTCGCCGCACGGATATTTCGGGCAAGCCGGCGTGCTGGGCATGCCGGATACCGGGGGACAGGTGGTTTACATTCTGGACCAGGTTCGGGCTCTGGAACGCGAAATGAAGCGCACAATCCACGAGCAAGGGCTGGACATCGAGCCGCAACTGCTGATTGTCACCCGCCTGATTCCCGAGGCACAGGGGACCACCTGCGACCAGCACATCGAGGCGGTGACCGGGACAGAACACACGCACATCCTGCGCATACCGTTTCGCACCGCGACCGGCGAAATCGTGCCCCACTGGATTTCGCGCTTCAAGATTTGGCCTTATTTGGAACGGTTCGCGGCGGAGGTGGAACTGGAGATTCGCGCCCAAATGAGCGGGCGCGTCGACTTTGTCATCGGCAACTATTCCGACGGCAATCTTGTGGCCACCCTGCTGAGCGAACGCTTGGGTGTGACGCAGTGCAATATTGCGCATGCGCTCGAGAAGACCAAGTACCTGCACTCGGCGCTCTATTGGCAAGACCACGAGGCCGAACACCATTTTTCCTGCCAGTTTACGGCGGATTTGATTGCCATGAACACGGCGGACTTTATTATCACCAGCACCTACCAGGAAGTGGCCGGCACCGCCGATAGCGTGGGGCAATACGAAAGTTACGGCTGCTTCACCCTGCCGGGATTGTACCGGGTTCTTAAAGGAATAGACGTGTTTGACCCTAAATTCAACATTGTTTCCCCGGGTGTCAACGAGGAGGTCTTCTTCCCCTACAGCGCCAGCGACCGTCGCATTGCGGATATCCGCCTGGCTGCGGAGGAGCTGGTCTATGGCGACCCGGGCGAGGCGGCGCGTGGACAACTGCAAGAGCGGGAAAAGCCCATCATTTTCACTATGGCGCGACTGGATCCGGTCAAGAATGTGCGGGGTTTACTCGAGTGGTATGCCGGGAACAAGGATCTACAGGCCAAGGCTAATCTGTTGATTGCGGGAGGATATGTGAATCCGGAACGGTCGCGCGACGCAGCGGAGCGCGATCAGATCGAGCGGATGCACCGTGTGCTCGACGAACACGACCTGGCCGGTTGTGTGCGCTGGGTGGATATGCAAACCGACAAGAACCGGGTCGGTGAATTGTATCGGCTGGTGGCCGATACCCGCGGCGTGTTTGTGCAGCCGGCCCTGTTCGAGGCGTTCGGGTTGACCGTGCTGGAGGCCATGGCCACCGGCCTGCCCACGTTCGCCACCTGCTATGGCGGCCCGCTGGAGATCATCGAGCACGGCAAATCCGGCTTCCACATCGACCCCAATCACGGTGCCGCCGTGGCCGATACCCTGTGTGTTTTTTTCGAGCAATGTGACCAGGATTCCGACCACTGGATGACGCTATCCCAAGGCGGTATCGACCGCGTGCACGAACGCTACACCTGGAGCTTGTACGCACAGCGGTTGCTGACCCTTTCCCGCATCTACGGTTTTTGGAAACACATATCCGGTATTCGCCGCGAGGCGACGCGACGCTACCTGGAGATGTTCTACCAACTCATGTATAAGCCGCGCGCGGCGGAAGTGGAGTAGGGGGGCGTTATGCCAATAGCAACCGGCAAGCGGCGCGGCAAAGACTACGCCTATTTGGCGTTCAGCGGCGCGGCCATGGGGGCGGCGGACGTGGTGCCGGGCGTATCCGGCGGAACCATGGCTTTTATCCTCGGGGTCTACGAGGAACTGATCCATACCATCAAGGCGATCAATCTCGATTTTGTGCGCCTGTGCGGGCAGTGCCGATTCCGGGCCGCCTGGCGTCACGTCAACGGTGATTTCATCGTGTCGTTGGGCGGGGGACTGGCGGTGGCCATCCTTGCGCTCGCGCGCCTGCTGGGCTGGCTGCTGGAGACGCATCCGGAATTGCTGTACGCCTTTTTCTTCGGCTTGGTGACCGCTTCCATTGTGGCCATTAGCGCCCATGTGCGCTGGTGCCCGGCCCTGTGCGGTACGCTGCTGTGCGGAACGGGGCTGGCCTACATCGTGGTCGGGCTGGTACCGCTCGATATGCCCAGCGATCCACTCACGCTTTTTCTGAGCGGAGCCCTGGCTATTTGCGCCATGATTTTGCCGGGTATCTCCGGTTCGTTTATCCTGCTGATCCTCGGTCAATACGCGACCATTATCAACGCCGTCAGCACGCTGGAATGGCGGGTGCTGCTGCCGGCGGCCCTGGGGATGATAGTGGGCCTGTTGTCGTTTGCGCGACTGCTGAGCTGGTTGTTGAAACATTATCACCAGGTCACCGTTGCTTTGCTGGTGGGATTCATGCTCGGCTCCTTGCGTCGTATCTGGCCGTTCAAGGAACCGCTCGAGTGGATGGAGAACCGCCACGGGGAATGGGTGGCGATCCGCGAGGTAAATAGCTTGCCGGATAGCAGCGATCCGTTGGTGTGGTGGGCCTTGGGACTGGCGGTGCTAGGCTTTGCGGTGATCATGGCACTGACCCGCGTCTCCCGTCACCTGCGCGGGGAGGCGGGGTAGAAACACCGTGGCGGGCGGGAACGCCTGACGCATGTCTTTCCCGCAGGGATCATTGGCCGGCGGCCTTGTCTACTGCCCATAACCGTAATCGCACGCGTTTGCCGAGGGCGGATCGAATACGCGTACGATTACGATTACAAGCATGATTCCGGTAGGGGGCAATTATGGATTCCCCCCAAACTTCGGTGTAACGCCTTATTCGCGGTCGCGGCGCTCGCGGGGGCGACGGCCTTCGCCCATCTGTTCAGCAGGCCGCCGCGGACGCTCCATACGCTGCTCGCGTGGCGGTTCGCGCACGGGGCGTTCCCGGCGATATTCCGGTCCGGACTCGCGCGGGGACCGTTGCTCCCGTTCGCGATCCCAGCGTGGCATGGGGTCGCCGCTGTCACGTCGCGCCACAAAGCGCCGGACCCGCTCCTCCTCCATGCGTGTCCGGATACGGGCAGCTTGCCGCAGGGCCCGGATCAACTCCTCCTCAGTGGCATTTTCGTCCTGCATCAAATCCCGGAACCGCTGGCGCGCGGCTTGATGCTGTTCCCGCAGCTCCTGCAGCGATGCATCCTGGCGCTGGGCCACGCCCTCGGCTCGTGGCCCCCGCCGCCCGCGTTCCGCGCGCGGCGCGGGCTCCCCGGCTTGCACGGATTGTCCCCCGGCGAGCAGCGCGGCCAATAGACCATATGATAGGTAACGATTCATTTTCTTTCCCTCTTGGTTCGGCTGATGAACACCATGCTCATCCCCGCTGACCAGATAACGGGCGTATGGAAAGTTTATTGTGCATGATCCCGTCGCGGCCGCCGCCGGACGCCTGCGCGGGCGTATGCTCCGGTTAACGCGCCCGCGAACCTTGTCTCAGAGAACCCTTTGTCGTGACCATTGTCGTAATCGGTGGCGACAAAGAACGCGACAGCGCTCCTGAGAGAACACGGAGATCCGGTGAAGGCGTACGGCGACGCTTACGGACGACGGTGCGGTCCGTTCGTCCACCATAGGCGTCCACGTAAGCGTCGTCCGTTCTTTCATGCCCTCCAAAAGCGATCACCGACCACCTATCACCCTGTATGGAGCAGTTCAACTGCTCATCCGTTACGAGTACGAGTACGATTACGAAGGGGAAGGGAAACGATTGGCCTTTCCAGGGATTGGAGCGAATTCCGGAGTGATATTCCAACCCTTGGAAACCACCCGCCTCGCCATCCGCAGCTGCCCGTTCCGTCAATTGCCGCTTGATTCCGGTGCCGCACCTGTTTAGGGTCTCCGCCATTATGAAGAAGGTATTGATTCCCACTAAATTGCAGGATGTAGCCCGGCTTGTTTTGGAGCAGCATGGCGGCTACATGGTCATACAGGATGCCGATGCCCCATTGGCGGAAAGTGCGGCGGCCCATCCCGATACCTATGCCTTGATCGTGCGCAGTGAAAAGGTGACGCCGGAGGTGATCGATGGGTTGCCGGCTCTACGGGTGATCATCCGGGCCGGTGCCGGGTACAACACCATTGATACGGCGTACGCCCGGCAGAAGGGTATCGATGTGATGAACACGCCGGGTGCCAATGCCAATGCGGTGGCGGAAGAAGTGCTGGCGATGATTTTGGCGGATGCGCGTCATGTGGTTGCGGCGGATCCATCCGTGCGCGCCGGGGAGTGGGAAAAGAAGAAATTCATGGGCCGCGAGTTGGCTGGCAAGACCGTGGGCATCGTCGGACTCGGCGCGATCGGTAAGTTGCTGCTGCGCCGCTTGCGCGGCTTCGAGGTGCGGGCGCTTGGGTACGACCCGGTACTGTCGGAGGAGCGTGCCCGGGACTTGGACATCGAACTGGCTGACTTGGCCACGCTGTTCAGCGAAAGCGACTATATCTCTTTGCATGTGCCCGAGAACGAACAGACCCGCAACTTGGTGGGTATGGAGCTGCTGGAGAAGATGAAGCCGGGCGCGACGTTGGTGAACTGTGCCCGGGCCGGGGTGGTGAATCTCGATGAGCTGCGGCGGATCAAGGCGAAGCGCTCCATCCGTTACTTGAACGACGTCTATCCAAAAGACGAGGCCGGGC
>SLLF01000242.1 GCA_007134175.1 Kiritimatiellia bacterium
CTACGCGACGCGTGGATCAAGACCTCCAGCGGTCAAAAAGTCGTGGATTTCAAAGAATGCAACTTGCACGTAGTCAGCTATAGCCAGCCGGTGCACAAGCACCTCTCGCTGGATGAACTATTGCCGCGTCTACATAGCCGTCCCGACTGGCCGGATGTCGTGCCCTACCGGACCAGCTACTATCAGCCGGATTGGGGTTTCTGCATGACGGAAAGCGCTAAACAAGCGCTGCGGCCCGATACGTACGAGGTGTTCATCGAGGCCGAACTGCAACCGGGCCACCTGACCTACGGCGAGTGGGTGCTGCCCGGCACCACGCCCGATGAGATGCTCTTTTCCACCCATATCTGTCATCCATCGTTAGCGAACGACAACCTGTCGGGGATCGTCGTGGCCACGCGCCTGGCGGCGTTGCTGCAATCGGTGGAACACAAACTGACCTATCGCTTTATCTTTGTCCCGGGCACCATTGGAGCGATCACGTGGTTGGCGCGACAGGCGGATGCCATGCCCCCCATCCGTCATGGCCTGGTGCTGGCTTGTTTGGGTGATGCGGGCGGTCCCACCTACAAGCGCTCGCGCGCCGGGGACCAGGTGATTGATCGTGCCGTCCAGTTGGTGCTGTCACAATACGATCCACCCGGCGACATTCGGGATTTTTCGCCTTACGGGTATGACGAGCGGCAATTCGGTTCGCCCGGGTTCAACTTACCGGTGGGTTTGCTGATGCGTTCACCCTATGGCGAGTTCCCCGAGTACCATACCTCGGCTGACAATCTTGATTTTATCCGGCCGCCGGCACTGGCGGATTCACTGCATGTGCTCCTGCAAGTGCTCGAAGTGCTGGAAGGCAATGCCACGTTCCAAAATCTGCAGCCCTATGGTGAACCACAACTTGGCCGCCGCGGACTGTATGATCAGCTCGGCGGGGCCAACGACGCCCGGCTGGAGCAGCAGGCGCTCTTGTGGGTGCTGAACCAATCCGATGGCAACCACTCGCTGCTGGACATCGCGGAACGTTCAAGTCTATCCTTCCCGCTTATCGCGCAGGCCGCTGCACGCTTGCAGCAATCCGGCCTATTGAGACAAGGAGGCGAATGAGGCGGTATAGAAATAGTGTTTTTGGTGGACTCTTGGTGGGGATGGCGTTGTCCCTTGTTGGGGCGGAGGCGGCAGGAAGCGATACGGCCATCAAGACATGGATTGAGGGACGTGTCATGCTTGGTGCCCGCATGCATCATTTCGAGCTGCAGGACCGGCGTCGCCGGATCCGGGGACGCTTGGAAAACACCAATATCCGCGGCAACTTTGTCGGCAGCGTCTGGGGCTTGGACGAGATCCAGCATTACACGCCGCGTTTGTATTTAATTGCATTGCCCATCCCGTATGTGGGAGCCGGTCTGACCTACGATCAAATTTCAGCCCGGACCGTGGATTGGGGAGATGAGGAAAAATCCTTCCGCGCGTCCGATGGCGATTTGGAAACCTGGGGCCCGACCTTTTTCATACAGGCCCGCTGGCCGAACGCAACCCGGTTGACGCCTTTTGCGGAATGGGGCCGGACCAAGTACTTCGCGGATTTCCAGGAGGATCCTGACTGGGCCGCCGTCGCGCCGGGCTACCGCTTCGAGGTGGACGATACCTACGGCACCATGCACGCCCTGGGGTGCGAATATGCGATAACCCCGAACTGGTCGGTCCACGCCTACTGGCGTCGTCTGCGGGGCGCCTCGGTAGCGGCCCGCGCCTACTTCACCCCGGGCCCCCGGGTGGGGCGGGCCGGCGCGTTCCCGATTGAATACGATATGTATGCGTTGGGTACGGCGTATCACTTTTGAAGGCGAAGCAAATGGGCAGAATAGGATGTCGGGTGGCCTACGGAATGGGCGCGTTGATCCGCTGGTGTTACCGCGTCGAGACGTGGTGCCTGCAAGCCTATTGGCGGGAGCAGTTGCAAGGATCCCGCGAGCGGCTTTCCATCGGGGAAGGATTCAGGGCGTATGCCCCGGAACGGATCACGATTGGTGACGACGTGTCGATTGGCCGCAACGTCACCCTGCGCGCGTTGACCTACTATCCGTGGTCGGATCCGGCCCAGACCTTTGATCCGCGCATGGAAATCGGGTCGGGTGGCTTCATCAGCCACGGTGCGCACCTATCCTGCGTAGAGCGGATTACGCTTGGACCGCGGGTTATGATCGCCGATCACGTCTATGTGGCGGACCACGATCACGACTATCGCGCCGCCGACCTCCCGATCAAACAGCAAACGCTGGTTAAGAAAGGGCCGCTATCCATCGGGGCGGATAGCTGGATTGGGGCTAACGCCTGCCTGACCGGAGGCATCGCCATCGGGAAGCATTGCGTTATCGGTGCCCAGGCGGTGGTGACTTCGGATATCCCCGATTTCTCCGTTGCCGTCGGTGCCCCCGCCCGCGTCATCAAACAGTTTGATTCCGACCGCGGTGTGTGGGTCGCTGTATGACGCGGCCGTGCACAGCTACCCGGCTTGGGCACCTGTTTTGGACGCTCGGTTACAAAGCGGGTAACTTGCTTGAACGTGTTCCCGGACTGAAGTCGTTCATGCGCCGTCCAGCCATAGGCCGGTTGCGCCAACGCATCCTGGTGCATTATGTCAACGGCTTGGAAGACCGACGTTATTGGAACCAGACGGAGATGCCGGCCCTGTTGGGTGCGGGGTTCCAGCGTATTCTGTTTGTTGGCTGCGAACCATACACTGCTTGGATACCGGGCACCTTTGAGGAATGCGAAATCGAGTGTTGGACGACAGATATTCTTCCTGACAACGGCCAGTGGGGGAATCCCGACCGCCACATCGTGGCGGATATAGCCGCCATCGAGGCCCACCCGCTGCCGGAACATTTCGACGCCGTACTCTTCAATGGCGTCATGGGGTACGGGGTGACGGGAGAGATGATGGCCGCGATTGCGCCGGTCCTGGCACGACTACTGCCCCCGGGCGGTCTGCTGCTGATCGGCTGGAACCAGGGACTGGTCGAAGATCCGTTGGCCTTGCCGACGGTGACGCAATGGTTTGTCCACCGAGC
This sequence comes from Kiritimatiellia bacterium, assembly GCA_007134175.1. Classification (GTDB taxonomy): domain Bacteria; phylum Verrucomicrobiota; class Kiritimatiellia; order SLAD01; family SLAD01; genus SLLF01. Next base: position 3,069 of record SLLF01000242.1, read on the forward strand.
GTGGCGGGAATTGCCGGCGCGCCAGATGTTTGCGCGTTCGACTCATGTTTTCGACCACTTTCTTAGACGGGACCCGTCATGAAAAATGATGTAAAATTCCTATGTGTACTGTGGCTGGTCTTAATGCTGTTCAACGTGCCGCAATTGCTCTTTCGCGATATTGGCTATAACACCGCCCTTGAGCTCGCGCATTCCTTTCTGGAAGGACGCTTGGACGTAGATCCACCGGCCGAACCCCTTGATTTGATCCTATGGGAGGGTCGCTATTACGTTCCGTTCCCGCCTGCGCCCGCCCTGATCCTGACGCCCTTGGTCGCCCTGTTTGGTCGCGCGTTCAACCCGCTCTGGATCACGCCGTTGCTCGGATTGCTGACCGGAGGGGTGCTCCTTTCCCTCTACCGCCGGGTTACTCGCAACGATGAAATCAGTTATTTGCTGACCGCCGGCTTGTTGCTGGGCACGGCCTACTGGAACTGTGTGCGGTACGCGTTCGATACGTATCTGGCCCACTTGCTGGCCGTCGGTTTTGTCTCGTTGGCCTTATGGGAAACGTGGGGCAGGCAGCGTGGTTGGTTGATCGGCCTGTCGCTCGGCATCGCTTGCGCCTCCCGGCAGTTGTCGGTTTTCATCATTCCCTTCGTGCTGGTGGCCCTGTGGCTCCGGCCGCGGAATGGTTCGCCCTGGTGGCGTCGTCTGGAACCGGTGTTCACGGCGCTAAGTGTGCTGGGACTCATCTTTTTTGCCTTGCTTTGGTATAACTGGGCGCGGTTCGGATCACCCTTCGAAACCGGCTACGGCTGGGTCATTGAGGATGAGTGGTACGCGTATCGGCTGGAGCGATGGGGAAATTTCAATTGGCGCTATGTGCCGTCCAATTTCCTGCGCATGTTTGTCATGGGTTTTGCGATCGAGTTTGCGCCACCCGCGTACATGGTCCCGCGCATGAGTCCGTGGGGAACCTCGCTGACATTTGCCAGTCCGTTCATTTTCTACGCAGGTTGGGGCCGACTGCGGGGACCGGTGGGCGTCACGGGGGCCGCGTGGTTATGCGTAGCGCTCGTGCTGGCCGGGGTGCTGCTGCACAAGAGTGCCGGGGGCGGCTGGCAGATCAACGGCATGCGCTACGCCCTCGACTTCCTGCCGCTGCTCAGTGTGCTGGTGGCGACCGGCATGCAACGCTTTGACACACCGGCGGGTGTCCGGTTGAGACGTGCCCTGGTGGCTTACAGCATCATGCTCAACGTGGTAGCCATCACCCTCGCACATACCCGCCTCTTATTCCCGTCCTGATCAGCGGCAATGCTGGCGGCTTGTGAATAATTGCCAAGTGTTGACGAAGAAGCAGTCCCTTAGCACTCTTACACAAAACTAACCACTCTCAAGGTCGCCGCTTGCATAAAGCGCTTATCGTTCCCCTTATGCATCGCCATGGGGGTTGCATAACAACAAGGTTTGGAAGGAGTGCGAAATGAGGGAAAAGAGTAGAATGGATTTGGATCGGCAGCATGGATTGGAACGTCCAGGACGGGATTGTCATTCAAAATGGCGCGCCGGCCATTCGGTTGGATCTGGGCGGAGGCTCAAGCTTAAGGGCGAAGGGAGAAGAGGGTTTTTATGCGGCTATTCACACAATCACGCACTGTTAACGGGTTGCAGCAAACAGCGGCTATACTGTATAGTTATATTGCAGTTGCATTGATGCGCGTTTGAGGTATCAATGAGAGTGCGAAGGATGTTGGAGGGAGATGTAAAGATGCACGGGTGCCGATTCAATACTTGGAATCGAGGTGATTGCGGCTTCACGCTGGTCGAACTACTGGTCGTGATTGCGATCATCTTGATGCTGATGGGGTTGGTGGTGCCGGGTTTGCAGCGGGCCCGCGGTTCGGCGGACCATGTCGGCTGTGCCAGCAATCTGCGGCGTATGGCGATGGCCGGCACAGAATGGATGCGCGACAACAACCTGTTGTTGCCCGATAACAATCGCTGGCGGAGTTCGCCGCTTGGTTCGGATTCAATGACGGGCTATTTTGGCCTATCCGCCGACCACGATTTGCTGGCCGACCACCCGACGATTCTCACCTGTCCAGCCATGGCCCGGTTCATCCGGGGTACGGACACGGGCTGGTGGCGGACGATTCAGAACCGGGCGGACTGGCGACGGTTGTATAATATGAACACCTACATCGCCCGGCAGCGTCGGGGGGTGCCCCGGGGGTCCATCCAGTACTTGCACCAATTGCCCAACCCGGCCGTGAAGTCGTTTTTTATGGATGGGCGACGGGGGAACAACACGAGTCCTCGACCCAGTATCCATACCGCCGGGCGCCAGCCTTGGTATCGGCCCCATCCGATGAGTGCCATGTCGTTTTCGCACAACGGGCGCATGGGGGTGGTTTTCGCAGATGGCCA
>SLLF01000257.1 GCA_007134175.1 Kiritimatiellia bacterium
CTGATCTGGCGCAAACTTTTTTCTGTGCTTGTGTTGGGCGAAGGTTTATGCTGAGCCTGAAGTCGGTGGGTGCCGATTTCGGTGCGCATGCAGAAATGAGCGTTCATGGAGGGCATGACGATGAAAGATTTGGGAATTCACACGGTGGTCGCCTTGATCGTAGTCATGGTTGTCGCGGGCTGCGGTCGGCCGGATGATCGCGCGGACGAAGAAACCGATCCGGCAGCGTGGACAACGGTGGCCACGCTAACGTCGGACGACGCACCTTGGCAGGACATCGCGGGGATAGTGGTCAGTAATCCATTCGAGGCGACGGGCGAGGTGCAGGTGGTCATGGAGATGCCGGACGGCGGACAACTGGAAGGCGTGATTGCGGTGATCGTTCCAGCAGAGCAGGCGGTAGATCACCGGACCCTCATGACAGGTATTCGACAAAGCGAGCCGGTCATGCTGGTCGGAGCGCAGCCTGCCCGGATTGTTACAGGGCTGGAGGGATCCTTTGTCCTGGTCAATGCCGTGCCTGCGGCTCAAGACTGGACGCTGACGGTCCAAACGCGTTAGGCCAAGCGTATGTATAATCATATGCGCATAAGGTGGAAGTGCTTGCAGGGGTTTTGCAAGAACCTATAAAGCATTGAGCCATTTCCTGGCTTGATGCGCGCTGGGTGGTGGCCATACAGTGGGCCGCGTGATTGCACCCCGCACAACCGATCCGGAAACGCCGACAGTCCGTCCGGCGGTTGATGCCTTTTTCCAAGCCGGCGGTAGGCTGGAACAAGCCTGCCGCGATGCCGCCCACCCGTTCGAACCGCGCCCGCCCCAGCAACAGATGGCCGGAGCCATCGCCGATGCGGTGGAATGCCAGCACCACCTTGCCATTGAAGCGGGCACCGGTGTCGGCAAAAGCTTTGCCTATCTGGTGCCGCTGATCTTGATGGCAGTGGAACAAAAGGTACAAGTGGTGGTGTCCACCTACACCATTAGCTTGCAGGAACAGTTGATGTATAAGGACATCCCGTTCCTGCAACGCCACCTCGGCCCGAGCTTCAAGGCGGCGCTGGTTAAGGGGCGTACCAACTACCTTTGCCTGCGGCGCTTGGCCCGTACACGACAGATGGAGGAGGATCTGTTCAAAGGCGACAAGGCGCGCGAGCTGGATGCCATCGAGGCATGGGCCCAGACCACGAGCGACGGCAGCGTGCAGGACATGGACCAGCAACCCTCCGCTGACGTCTGGCAATCGGTCTGTGCCGAACACGGTAACTGTCTCTGGCAAAAATGCCCGGAATACAAACCCTGCTTTTTCATGCGGGCACGGGCCGAGATCAGTAACGCGCATGTACTGATTGTGAATCATCATCTGCTCTGTTCTGATCTGGCCTTGCGCGTGGCGGGCGGTACGATCCTGCCCGATTACCGCTATCTCGTGGTCGATGAAGCCCATCAACTGGAAGCCGTGGCCTCCGATCACCTGGGCATTCGGCTCTCGCAGTACATGTTCGATCATTGGTTGCGGCGTTTGGCCACGCCGGAAAATCAGAAGGGGTTGTTGGCCGTGCTACGGGCCGGCGCGGCGACGCGGTTGGTGGAGTCGCTGCGCGATGAACTGCTGGCCTTCTTCGTTGAAATCGATCAGTGGGCGGAGTTCGGTAAAGGCCAAAGTTCGCAGCGCGTGGTGCGCGAGCCGCTGATCCTGCGGACGCGCGTGCCGGAATCGATTGACCGCCTGATCAATGCGCTGCGCGAGGTGGCGGAACGGTTGGAGCAACCGGATCACGCCGCTGAACTGCAATCGGCTATCCGGCGCGGCGAGGATATGCGCAACGCGCTGCATGCCTTTATCCATCAATCCTGTGAAGACCACGTCTACTGGATCGAACAGCAAGGGGCGCGTCGCCGCCAGTTGGTCTTGTTTGCCGCGCCGATTGAAGTCGGGCCGGCACTCAAGGCGTCGCTCTTCAATAATGTACCGTGCGTGATCATGACCAGCGCCACCCTTTCAGTGGGTGGGCAGTTGGACTATTTCCGGCAACGTATCGGCGCGGACGAGCGCTGCGACGCCTTGAATGTGGGGTCGCCGTTCCAGTACGAGCGGCAGATGCGCATTCTCATTCCACGCCATATGCCGCCGCCCACCGACACCGAAAAATTCCTACCGGCCTGTGCGGCCGCCGTCCAGCGCTACGTGGCCCGCACGCAAGGCCATGCCTTTGTGCTCTTTACCAGTGATGCGTTAATGCGGCAGGTGGCGGACCGCTGCCGGGACTTCTTTTATGAACGCGAATGGCGGTTGTTGTGCCAGGGCGACGGATTGACGCGCCATGCGATGCTGGAAACGTTCAAGCGCTATCCCGGATCCGTGCTGTTCGGATTGGACAGCTTCTGGATGGGGGTGGATGTGCCGGGGGACGCCTTGCGCAATGTTATCATCACCCGCCTGCCGTTTGCTGTACCCGATCAACCACTGGTGCAGGCGCGTATGGATCGGATTCGCGAGCAGGGAGGCGAACCGTTCCGCGACTATTCATTGCCGGAAGCCATTCTTAAATTCCGCCAGGGAGTGGGCCGCTTGATTCGAACCGCCTCGGATGAAGGCATTGTCGTGGTGCTGGACAGCCGCATCGTCAGCAAACGCTACGGCCGTCTTTTCCTCAAATCCCTGCCGGAATGCCCCGTGGAAGTCATCGATGAACCGTAGGGATTGACACTGGCGCGCCGCCTCTGCCAAGGTTCAGACAGGTCTATTAGATGAAAAAAGTGGGAGCTCATGTCAGTGCCGCCGGCGGCGTGCAGAACGCCCCTGAAAACGCCCAGGCCATCGGCGCCACTGCGTTTGCCCTGTTCACCAAGAACCAGCGGCAATGGCAGGGACCGCCTCTGAAACCGGAACAGATCGAGGCTTTCATTGCCCGCTGTGAAGGTCGCTATGCCCCCGATCAAATTCTGCCGCACGACTCGTTCCTGATCAATTTGGCCCATCCGGAAACCGCCGGCTTGAAAAAATCGCGCGAGGCGTTTCTGGACGAGATGCAGCGTTGCGAGCAACTGGGATTGGACCGCTTGAATTTTCATCCCGGCAGCCATCTCAATCGCTATGCGGAAGAACAGGCGCTGGCCACGATTGCCGATTCTATCAATGGGGTACTGGAGCGCACCAAGGGCGTTGCCGCCGTGATTGAAAACACAGCCGGTCAAGGCACCAATTTGGGCCATCGCTTCGAGCATCTGGCCGCTATTATCGCGCGGGTCGACGATCAAACGCGGGTGGGTGTCTGCATTGATACCTGCCACGCCTTTGCGGCCGGCTACGACCTGCGCACGGCGGCGGCCTGCGAAACAACCTTCCGCGAATTTGACCGTGTGGTCGGCCTGCGCTGGCTGCGCGGTTTGCACCTTAATGACTCGAAACGTGAATGCGGGTCCCGCGTGGACCGGCACGCCCCGCTCGGCCAGGGGTTGATCGGGCTGGACGCCTTCCGTTGGATCATGCGCACTGATATTTTCGATGACGTCCCGCTGATCTTGGAAACGCCCGAGCCGGATGACTGGCCGGCGGAGATCAAGCTGCTGCGCCAATTTGAACAGGCAAAGGCCTAGCCCGCATTTCTCACGGGGCGCCCCACGGCCTTGTGCCGCGGGAGCCAAACTTCCTCAAGCTATTCCACTGTGCGTAGCGGAAAGCGCCCGATTTGAGCGAGAAAGGGGCTATACGCCTGTGCTCGCTCACTGCGGGCTCATGCTGACCACAGCCTGTAGCCAGTCTAAACTCCCGCTCCGTCCGCACAAGGCGGACGGAGGCGAACAGTTGCAGTAAATCGACCGGAATTCCGGTGAGAAATGCGGCTTAGCCCGGCTATTCTTGCAGTTTAACTGGCTGGCGACGGGCCTTCTTTTCGCCCTGTTTGCGCTTTTCATCCAGCATGCGCGCCTTTTGCCGCCGCGAACGACGGCGCTTCTGGCGGCGAATCTTGGCCTGTAACTGTTCGCGCTCGCTTTTTTCCCCTTCAATCCGAGCGGCCAGTTGATCGCACAGTTCCCGTCGCGCCAGGAAGCGATTCAAGGCTTGCGACCGTTCGCGCTGGCATTTCACTTCGATGCCGCTGGGCGCGTGCAGCAGATGGACACAGGAAGAGGTCTTATTGATCTTTTGACCGCCCTTGCCCGATCCTCTGATAAACCGTTCTGTTAAGTCAGATTCGGCGATCCCGAGGTCAGCCATGCGGCGCGCCAGGGCGCGCTCCTTTTCGGCTGTGACATTGAAAAGCACCATGTCCGCAGCTTACGCGGTTACCCCGGAATGGCAACTGGTAAAGAGGCCGTCAGGGTCTTTCGAACACAACCCGGCGATTGTTGCCATCGATGGTGACGACAAATCGATCCAGTAATTCGCGCCCGATGCGGGCGTATTGCGGCAGCCCGAGATTCAGGTCGGACAACGCTCGTCGCGGCACTTGGCGCCAGACTAGTTCACCAAGCATCACATTACTGCGGTTAGGAGGACCGGCAGCGCGCTCCTCGTCGGCTGCCGCGGCCAAGGCATAGCCCCCGAGGCTGTCGAGGAGGAATAGCGCGGGTTGATTATCTATCCAGCCCTCCATTACCATACGCCCGTTGCGGATATGGTAGGGAACGACGCCAACTAAACGGTCTGGGTCGGGTTCGTAGGCGGTGGTGGTAGCGAACAGCACCTCTCGTTGCGTAAAATGGAACTGGACGAAGCTGAAGGCGCGCAGAAAATCCGCACCCAACACCAACGGGGCGTAGCGGCGCGGCGTCGACCGATGGAATTTCTTCAGTGGTCCATGGGCCGCTTGCACGAACAGCAAGGCCGTGTCCACGTGTACCGGGTCGATCACGATCCGTGAAGCGACGCCGAGAATGCCCGGCACCGTATCATCGACGTGTGCGGGGACGCGTCGCACCGGGGTTGGTCCCAGCGGGATCACGCCGCTGCGCTGGGCCAACTCGTATTCAATCCACGAGGCCCCGGCACTGGTGTCGATCAAGGCCGCATAGGTCTCCGGTCCCCGTAATCTCACCTCTATCCCGCAACTGGGTGTGCCATAGCGGTCGTGGATAAACTCCGCCACGGCAAACCGCTCGGTATGCACGCGGAAAGAGCCGCTGAACACAGGGCCCTGCTCGGTATTGTAGCGGGTCAGCCAGAAGCGGCGCTCGTCCTGGGCGCGCTGCAGCATCGTGTCCAGCTCGCGCCCGCTCAAAAGCTGGCGCTCACTGGGCTGCCGCTGCGCACAGCCCACCGTGAGCAGAACCAGCAGGCAACCCCAAATCCACCTGTTAAGATAACCCCGCATGCGCCGAACCATGCCACGTCCCGCGTGGGAAAAGCAAGAACGGCGTCAAGCCATTCCCCTGGGGAAGGCTCCTCGACATGGCCAAGTCCCTGCATATCCAACAACAGCCTCCACACACTCTCTCCGCACGCCCTCCATCAATTTCTTGCAGCGCAATCGGCTC
>SLLF01000102.1 GCA_007134175.1 Kiritimatiellia bacterium
CAAAGCGGCCGGTCTGCTCAACCAGTGGGCCGGCGCAAATAGCGAGTGATACCGCCGAGCGGCGGGCGTTGGCGGGGCTTGGCGTAGAAGGGGTATTCGGCGCGGGACCGGCCCGGGGCCACGTATTTCCAGCGTTTGTACATCCAGAGCCAAGCGCCGGGATGTTGGCGAATGGCGCTTTCGATGGTCGTGGCGATACGCTGAGTGAGCTGGGTGGCCTGTTCCTCTTTAGTCATACCTTCGAACTCGGTTGCACCGGGCCGGATGGGCGCGGCGGAGTGTACCCGGTAGCGTCCGTCCCGGCCGGGGATACAGAAGCCAAATAAGATGTCGGCCTGCATCTGGATGGCCAGTAAGGCACCGGCTTCAGACACAGGGGCGGGCAGCCCGAAAAAGTCAACGAAGCGTCCGCCCCGGCTGGGTTTGGTGTTCTGATCCAGCAGCAGACCGATCTTGGCCTCTTGTTTCAGTAGGCGCAAAAGTTGCCGGATCGCACCCGATTGCGGGATGATCACCTGTCCGGACACGATACGCGTCCGGGCAAAATACGGCTCCACGGAGGGATTGACCAGCGGGGCCGCGACACTGTGCAGCGGGTAGCCGCGCAGGCTGACGGCGTGTCCCAGCAGCTCCCAGTTGCCTAGGTGTGCCGTGACGCAGACGTGGCGCCGGGGTTGAAACAGTTCGGCGGCCAGCCCTTCGTCGAATTGCACCCATTGCTGGACGCGGGCACGCGTGTCGCGGGTAAACCAGAAGATGTCCAGCAGGACCAAGGCAAACGTCTGGTAGGCGGTGCGCCGGAGGCGCTTTTTTTCGCGAGCGGTCAACTGGTCGCCGTATGCGAGATCCAAATTCGCCCGGGCCACGTGCCGGGAATAGAGGGGCCACGTGGCCGCCCAGTGACCCAGTATGCGCGCTACTCGGCAGACCGTTTGCCTTGACCACCGGGGTACCCAGTGCAGCGCCAAGCGCGTCAGCGCCCTTTCTAAACGATGTCGTAAGACTTTCAGCATAGCAAAAAAGAAGGGGCATCCAAGCCTTCGCCTCCTCCCCACAGGGAAGTACCGCATCCCGCTCGCCAATGCAACGACGGAGTCCCGGCCCGTAGCGGCAGTCACATGCATGCACCGGAGCGAACGCCCTGGCAGGCACCGGCGGCGACGGAGCGCCTCCAAGCCCACGGGGGGGAATCCGAACCAACTGGAGGGTGGATTAAATTGCATCCAGGGACCTTATCTGTTTGGCTGGGCTGATGAACGCGTGGAAGAGAACGTTTGTTTCCGCCTTTATTGCCCAGGCGCTATCGATACTCGGCTTCTCGTTTTCCCTGCCCTTCTTGCCTTTCTTCCTCACCGAACTCGGGGTGGTGGATTCGGGCGAGCAAGCTTTCTGGGCGGGTGTTGTATTATCTTCTGCGGGTTTGACCTTTGCGCTTTCCGCCCCGTTTTGGGGTATCCTGGCGGATCGCTACGGGCGCAAAGTCATGGTTTGCCGGGCGATGTTCGGGGGTACGTTGGTGTTGTTGCTGATGTCCTTGGTGCAGTCGGTCGGACAATTGGTCATCTGCCGGCTACTGCAGGGCATCTTCACCGGCACCATGGCGGCCAGTGTGGCGCTGGTGGCCAGTGTAGTTCCGCACAAGCACAGTGGCTTCACCTTGGGGATGATGCAGGCCGCCGTATTCATCGGCAACGCCATCGGCCCCTTTTTCGGCGGGATTATGGCCGATACGTTTGGCTATCGGGCCAGCTTCAGGATGGGGGCCTTGCTTTGTTTCCTAGGGGGGGTGCTGGTATTTTTTGGGACCCACGAGAATTGGTCGCCACCCGATGCGAAAGCCGGACGCGAAGAAGACCGCTTCAGGGATATCTTCTTGCTGAAAGGGTTTGCCCTAGCCATCGTCATCTTGTTTGGTGTGCGCCTGAGCAACACAATGATCAACCCTTCCTTCCCGCTTATTGTTAAGGATATTCGGCCTACCGCCGACAATATCAACAGCCTGGCCGGGTCGATCATGGCGGCCGCCGCTGTAGCCGGTGCTGTTTCCGCGGCCACCTTGGGCTTGATCGGTGACCGGTTCGGGCACCACCGGGTATTGCTCGGTTGTTGCCTTGGTGGCAGTTTGGCCTCGCTGGGCCACTTTTGGGCCGTAAGCATTTCGCATTTAGTGATGGCCCGGATATGTTTTGGGCTAGCCGTGGCCGGCATGTTACCCGCGGCCAACGCCATGATTCATTGTATCATTGACCACCGCTCGCTGGGCAAGGCGTATGGTTTAGCCACGTCATTGAGTATGCTGGGAATTGCCCTGGGCCCCTTCACCGGAGGGTTGTTGGCCCGGCTGGCCGGCCTGCGCATGCCGTTTCTGTTAACCGCCCTCGCGCAGCTCCTGCTTGGTGTGCTCGTCTTTGTCTCTGGCCGCAAGCGAGTTGAGCCAAGACCGTGATACCAGTCCGTAGCGGTGGACTGGTCAAAATTGATTTCTATGTGTATAGTATCTGCAGGCGGCGTGCGGAAAGGAGTATGGTTATGGGTTTGGAACAAGATATGCGCCTCTGCGGCGAGCCGAACTGCGAGGATTTCTGGATTGAATGCGCGGTGTGCGGTTGTGAGTTCTGCCGGAAATGTTTTCCCGGAGCGACCTTATGCCCCGACTGTGCGGAGGAGGCGACCACGGCGATTACCGCTGAAGAGGACGATGTTGAACCTGATTTTGAGGACGTGAAGGATCTCAACGCACTGATGCGTGAAAACAACGAATGAATTCGATGAACGTGCTTGTCCTGGCCACCCGCAACCCGCACAAATTGGAGGAGATCCGCGCTTTGTTCCCCTTCCCTGATTTGATTACCCGCAGCGCGCTGGATTATCCAGAAATTCCGGAAGTGGTAGAGGACGGGGCCACACTGGAGGCGAACGCCGTGAAGAAGGCCGTGACTTTGGCGGTGGCCACCGGGGCGTATGCCTTGGCCGACGATACCGGCCTGGAAGTGAACGCCTTGGGCGGTGCGCCGGGTGTCCGCTCCGCCCGTTACGCCGGGGAGGCATGCGACTATGCGGCCAACAATCGCAAACTGCTGGCCGCGTTGCAGGGCGCAGCCGATCGGGAAGCGCAATTCCGCTGCGTGATCGCCCTGGCCTGGCCGAATGGCCAGGCGCAATACGTCGAGGGTGTTTGCCGTGGCACCATTGGTGTGACTGCGCGCGGGACCAACGGTTTCGGTTACGACCCGTTATTCATCCCGGACGAGGGGGATCGTACGTTTGCCGAGTATACGGCCGCCGAAAAGAATGCGTGTTCACATCGAGGCCGAGCGCTGCGCGCCGCCGCCGAACGCTGGGGAGGGTTGTGGGCGCGGGCGGACAGATGAACGACGGCTGCATTACCAGTTTGCAGAACCCCCGGGTCAAACACGCCGTGAAGCTTCGCAAGCGTGCGGCGCGCGAGGGGGCCGGCACGATTGTGATCGAGGGTTACCGCGAATTGATGCGGGCGCGCGCCAACGGGATTCGGCCAACGTCGTTGTTCTACTGTCCGGAATACTTCCAAGGCGAAAACGAACCGGCGCTGATTGCCGACTGCCGGGCGGTGGGTGCCGAGTGCTGGGCCTGCACCCCGGGGGTCTTCATGAAAATGGCCTACCGGGACCGGCCGGAAGGCTTGCTGGCGCTGGCCCCGTTTCGCCCGCGCCCGCTGGCGGAACTGGTGTTGCCGCCGGCTCCGTTGTTGCTGGTAGCGGAGCAGATCGAGAAACCGGGTAATCTGGGGACCATGCTGCGGTCGGCGGACGCGGCCGGGGTCGACGCGGTGGTGGTGTGTGACCGGTGCACGGATTGCCTGAATCCAAACGTCGTACGGGCCAGTATCGGCACGCTGTTTGCCGTGCCGGTGGCCGAAGCGACCACACCCGACCTGCAGGCGTGGCTGCAAGCCCGTGACATCCAAGTGGTGGCAGCCACTCCGCACGCGGGGCGTAACTACACGGATGTGGACTATACGCAGGGGACGGCAATTTTGGTCGGGGCGGAGCAATTCGGGCTCAGCGCGCACTGGCTGGCTGCCGCCCGCCACCAAGTCTGTATCCCCATGCGCGGCCAGTGCGATTCACTAAACGTCGCCGCCGCGGCCACCATCCTGCTGTATGAAGCCGTGCGCCAACGGCTTGATCAAGCGGGTTAGCTGGCGGGCCGGGGCGGTCGGATGGCGGGGATGGTGGCGGCCTCCTGGATCAACCAGTCACCATCCCGTTTGGCCCAATGCAAGCGAAATTCATCGACGCGTTGCTCGCGTTGTCCCTGATGGCCGGTAAATTGACTGCGCGCGGTGAAACGCATCACGGCCGCGTCACGCTCGGGATTAATCTCGAGTGTACGATCGCTGATACGCACCGATAGACGAGCAGCTTGCGTATGGGCGTAATGGTGCAATGCGGTAAGTTCGTCCGGTCCTACCGTGCGCGTGACCACCGGTGCCAGCAGTACCTCCGCATCCGGGGTGAAAAAGCCCGCTACGCGCCGCGAGCGCGCCATCATCCGTAGCGGCGGATGTTCCTCGCGTTTTTCCAGCAGCTCGACCAAATCATCCAGCTTACTGTTTATCCGTCGGGCATCGCGGTCCCCATTCCAGACGAACCACACCGCCGCGACCAATGCGAGACCCGCGATCCCCAGTCCTACCCGTTTATTCATACACACAACCCTTGTTCATTGCTATTGGCCAACCCGCCCGGCGATCCGTGACCGGTGGACTACCCCCATGGTGTGCCACTCCCAAGGTTCACTCCGGTTGTCGCCGGCCACGAAAAATTCGTCGAGACCGAGAAGTTCCTCCCCGGTATCCCAATTCCCGTCATGCACCACGTAGGGTTCCGGCACAACTTCCCCGTTCACGACCAGGGATCCCTGCCGGAAGGCCACGGTGTCGCCGGGCACACCCAGTACGCGTTTCAAGTACATCGTGCGTCGGCCGGCCATAGCAATGACCACCACGTTGCCGCGCACCGGTTCCTCGTGCGCAAAGGCGCGCCGGTTGGCAAAGTGGAAGTGGGCGTGGCGGAAGGTGGGTGCCATACTGTGTCCCTGTACCCAGATGGGAATCCAGCAGTAGCGAAACGCGACAAAGCAGAGCGCCGCCAGCAATGTGGCCCGTGCCAGGGTTTGTCCGGGGCGGGACCCGATCAACAACCTTCGCCCGAACGAGTGTCGGGGTGCTGGGTGGTTTTTATCGCTCGTATTATTCAACATCATGTCGCGGTAGTATAACACATATTCGGCGGCGGCACCTGGAAATGGCCCGGTTGCGAGCCGATTGCGCTGTTTTAAAGGTGCGTGAATAGAGGCTGAAAAGAGGGTGGTTAATGTCGATCCCCCCGATTGGCCTCGAAAACCCCGATATTGTTGAGTGGAGGACGAGAAAAAGCGGATTTTTCGACCACCACGC
>SLLF01000045.1 GCA_007134175.1 Kiritimatiellia bacterium
GACCTCGGCGTGATGGTACCGGCGGCAGTCGGTCAGGCACTGGGTTTGCGGGCGCGCCATGGCGACCAAGCCTGGGTCTGCTGCCACTGCGGCGATGCCGGCTGGATTTCAGGCCAGGCGCTGAACGGCTTCAACGGCGCCGATCTGCACGCGGCCCCGATCAGCTTCATCATGCACCGCAACGGTATCCAGCTCTCGGACACCAATAAGAACATCATGGATAAGGACCCGCGGCCGATTATCGCCGCGCTCGGCATTGAGCTGATCGAAATTCCGTCGCTGCTGAATACCGCCGAGCTGTTCGCCGCCTACCAGCAGGCGCGTGCCCTGGCGCGAGAGGGGCGCCCCAACCTGATCTACCCCACCGGCTATCCCAGCGTGAAGCTGTCCGAGTTCGGCGAGCGCTACGGCGTGATGAAAGAACTGGAAACGTTTGCTAAAGAGCATCAGGTGGCCCTGGATACCGAAATCTGGATTCCGGGCTCGTTGATGAGTTACCGCGACGTGCTCCCGATGATCGAGTGTTTGTTCCACGTCAACAATCTCCCCGGCGGGGCCGGCCATCATGACGGACACATGAAGGGACGGTCACTGGATGAGGTGCTGGCCAACCCGCTGCTGCAATTCAGCGCGGAACAGGAGCAGGCCCTCGCCGCCCTGCGCGCCGGCGACCGGCGCGTGGTTGTGACCGAGGCCCGGCCAGCGCCTGGCCAACCAAACCTGTTGGTGGACGACCAGCAGGCGGCGGCGGTCGATCTGCCGTTGCCGGGCAAGTCCACCAGCCCGCGCGCCGGCGTGGAAGCGGCCTACGCGCTGGTCGCGGAACAGCATCCAGACAATGTCTTTATCGTCTCCTGCGACCTGGACCCCTCCACCAAACTGGGCAAGGCCAAGAAGTTCCTCGCGGCCGACCATCAATTCGAAATGAGCATTGAGGAGCAGGTGTCGGCCATCATGGCCAACGGCCTGGCCGTCAGCAGTCCGCAACCGCAGTTAAACGTCTTTTCCACCTTCTCCGCCTTCTTTGAGGGGATCGCCCGGGAAGGGTTCGAGATGTGGCGCTATACGCGCAACTTGAACGGGGTCAACGAGGGGCTGAACGTCACGTTCCACCTCTCGCATGTCGGGGCGTGCACCGGTCGCGACCATTATTCCGGCTGGAGTCTGGACTGGATCAATCTGGCGCTAGGCTATCTGCCCTACCTGCGCCGTTTCTACACGCCGGCGGACGCCCGTGCCGCCTTCATCGCCGTCCGTGATTTAGCGGCGGGGTATGGGGGCCACATCATCGGTATCCCGCGCGACAACCTGCCTATCCTGGCACGCCAGGACGCGAGCGGCCCGCTCTGGGACACGGCGGCGCCGTGGGAAGCACTGACGCCTTATCGCCAAGTCAAAGGGGCGCGCAAGGCCATTCTGGCGGTCGGCGCACCGGCTTGGTTGGCGGGTGAAGCGGCCGACGAGCTGGGTGACGTGGATGTGTATGTCGTCAACGGGTTCCCGCTGCCGGTCGACGGATTACCGACCATCTTCGAGCGCTATCCGGATGGTGTGGTGACGGTGGAGGACGGTTTAATCGGGACGCCGGAACAGGGTGGTTTGCACGGTTTTGCGGGATATGTCCGCACCGCAGCCTACGGACAAACACTGCCGCTGGCGCATATCGGCATCGTGGATCCGCGGGTGGCGCCGTCGGAAGGGCATTTGGAGACCTGGGCTCACTTCGGGATAACGCGCACCGACATTATCGCTGCGATCAACGGCTTGTGATTGACCTACACACCCACTCCTGTTTCTCCGACGGTACCGATACGCCGGAGGAATTAGTCACACGGGCGGTGGCGGGCGGGCTGCAGGGTTTGGCACTGACCGACCACGACACGGTGGCGGGTGTGCCGCGCCTGCTGGCGGCCGCCCGGCAGCAGGGCTTGGAGGCGATAGGCGGGGTTGAAGTCAGCACCACCTTCGCGAGCGGGGAAATGCATCTTCTCGGATACTGTGTGGATCATAACGATCCACACCTGACCGAACGGCTGGCGTGGGTCCGTACCGGGCGCCGGGCGCGCAACGAGGCCATCGTGCAGAAGCTGAAGCAACTGGGCCTGCCCTTGACCTGGTCAGCAATCAAAGCGCAATGTGCCGGTGATGTTGTTGGTCGCCCTCACCTGGCCCAGGCCATGGTGCAGCGCGGCTATGTCCGCAACGCCAAGGAAGCGTTTAACCGTTACTTGGCGCGTGGTGCGGCGGCGTATGTGGCCCGGCGAACCTTGACGGCGGCAGAGGCCATCACCGTTATCCGGCAGGCCGGGGGCGTGCCGGTACTCGCTCATCCCTGCACGCTGGAATTGAGCCGCGAATCATTGCGCACGCTATTGGAGGAGCTGCAGTCCTTAGGGTTGGGTGGACTGGAAGTCCATTATCCTCAGCATGACCACGATCAAACCCTCTTTTATGCCGGGTTGGCGCACGACTTGAATCTCATCGCCACCGGTGGTACCGACTACCATGGTGCGCGTACCCCGGACTTGAAGTTGGGGCGCGGATTTGGTCAGCTGGCAGTGCCGCCTGACACCTTGCACCTATTGACCCAACGGCGGCCCGCCGGACGTAAAGCGTGATAGTGCATCAACCGTATGAAACGCATCCCAGGATTAAGCGCATTGGTATTGCTGGTGGCGGTCGCCTTCCTGCTGAGCCCGCCCGGCCTGCAATGGGTGGCCCGGCGCGTCGCGGCCCGATTGGAAAGCCACTGGTCTGCCACGGTGCAGATCGAAGCCCCGCGCCTAAGCTGGCCTGGTCGCTTCCAGCTCAAACGGTTCCGGGTGTATGACGAGGAACAAACCTATCTGGATCTGCAGCAACTGGAGATCCGACTGCACCTGAAACCGCTGTGGCAGCGGACGGTGGATATCGAACGCATTCAGGTGGCGGAAATCCACTATACGGGGTGGCCGGAGACGATCACCCCTGCGGGGCCCGAACCGCCGGCGCCCGCATCAGCGGTCGAGCCGGTCACACCGGACGAGCCACGCCCGGGGTGGCTGCAGCGCATTCAGATCAAGCTCCGGGAAATCAACCTGCCGCGGATCGTGTTGGATGTCGGGCAAACAGAATCGCCCATGGAACTGACGTTCCTTGCCGGGGCCACGCTGGACCAGGGGCGCTTGGCCGAGGTCCGCGTGGAAACCTTCCACTGGACGAGCGGCGAGTTGGAAGCCTATCTGCTTGATCCGTTGCACCTGGCCGGGGACGGCATCACCTATGCGTTAACACCGGTTCGTGGCCGGATTGGACCAGGCCAGATCGAAATGCGCGGTCAGATGGTGGACAGCGAGTTCGACTTCAGCTTGAACGTCATGGCCCTGCCGCTGGCGACGTTCGGGTTTGCCAGGGTCCACCATGCCGAAGGGCAGGTCGTCGGTCAAATCGACCTGCGGGGCACCCCCGCCAATCCGTCCGTGCACCTGGTGATTATCTTTAGCGAGTTACGGCCGGCCCCCACGATACCATGGGACGGCCCGCCGGCGCGTTTCACCCTGCGCGCCGATCTGGACGACTACGATTTCCGTGCCGAGCTCAAACTGGAAGGGTTGCCGGGGGATCCGTTGCAAATCGAACTGGGCTGGCCCTGGCCGCTTGCCCTCCGCCCCCTAGCCGTTGAATGGCCGCCGACCGGTCCCCTGACCGGACACGTCCGTGGGGCGACCGACCTGGGCGACCTGGCCGCTTTGCTGGTGCTGGATGTACACCGGTTGGCGGGCCGGTTATCGGTCGACATCGATATCGGCGGCATGTGGTCTCAACCAGATCTGAGCGGCCACTTGGCAATCCGGGAGGGATCGTACGAGCACGACCTGACCGGCACGCTGCTCCGCCAAGTCGAGCTGCACTTGGAGGGGAGGCAGGACGGCCTGTGGCTGGAGCGTTTCGAGGCGACCGACGGGGGGCGTGGTCGGTTGACCACCACGGGCCATTGGCTCGTGCTGCCGGACCACGATTACCCTTTCCAGATCCGGTTGGACCTGGACCGGTTCCGACTGCTCCGCAACGAACTGGCCACGGCAATCGGCCATGGCCGCCTCGAGTGGCAGGGCAACCTGAAGGCCCAGACGATTGAAGGGCGGCTACGGGTCGACCCGGTAGAGGTGCATATTCCTGAACGATTACCCCCCCATATTATTGATCTACCGGTAACCGAGATCGATGGTCTACCCCCGCCGCCACCGCCACCGCCGCCGCCACCTCGCCAGCGCGAACTGACGCTGGATGTTGAGGTGGCGCTGCCGGAGCGATTCTTCGTCCGCGGTCGTGGGCTGGATTCTGAATGGGGCGGGCGGATCCAGGTGTCGGGCCCTGTCCACGACCCGACAATCAGCGGCACGCTCTCTATTTTACGCGGTCGTTTTGTCTTTTTCGGGCGGCGCCTCCGCCTGGCGCGCGGCACCTTGACCTTGGACGGTGGTTTTCCCCCAGCCCCGTTACTCGACATTGTAGCTGAGGCGCGCTCCGGTGGCATCACGACCCAATTCCGTCTACATGGCCCGTTGGAGGCCCCCGTTATCGACTTGAGATCTGTTCCCGACATGCCGGAAGATGAGATATTGGCGCGTCTGCTCTTTGGCCGTGAGGCCGCGCGTATCACACCCTGGCAAGCCATCACACTGGCGCAAGCGGTAAACCGCATGCGTGGCGGCAGCAGTACATTTGATCTTCTGGGCGAGACACGCCGCCGCCTGCATGTCGATCAAATCGAAATCCGCGATCGCGAACAGCTCGGCGGAACGGATGAGACGGCCTTGGCGGTCGGCAAATATGTTGGTGACCACGTTTACGTTGAGATCGAGCGGGGCCTGGCCACCGAAGGCAGCCGCATCATGACCGAGGTGGAGTTGACCCCGAACGTGCGACTGGAAACCGAACTGGGGCCCGAATCCGCAACGGGCCTGGATATAATTTGGATGTGGGAGTTCTGATCAGGGTTGTATCGCGGCTTGGCGTTGACCCGGCTGGAGGGGTGGCGTATTTTGTGCATCGTCAGGGAAGGATGATATGTTTGATACCTTAACCGGTTCGTTACAGAAGATTTTCAAGAATTTGCGCGGCTACGGGAAGCTGAACGAACGCAATGTGAAAGATGCGCTGCGTGAAGTGCGGCTGGCCTTGCTGGAAGCCGATGTGCATTTCGAGGTCGTGCGTTCGTTTGTCACCCGCGTGAGGGAACGATGCCTAGGGGAGGATGTGCTGGATCATATCACGCCGGGCCAGCAAGTGATTAAACGGATTCACGAGGAGTTGGTAGCGTTACTGGGGCACGAACAACAGGATTTTGATTTGAGTGGCCCACCAGCGAGCGTCTTGTTGCTCGGGCTGCACGGTTCAGGAAAAACCACAACGGCCGGCAAA
>SLLF01000005.1 GCA_007134175.1 Kiritimatiellia bacterium
CGAGACCGGTTTCCCGGAGGACCAGGCACAGGAGGAGGCGCGTCGTTGCTATCTGTGCCACTATAAATACGAAATCGATAACGATCTCTGCATCTACTGCGATCGTTGCCTCAAGGTCAAACCGGTGGAGAACTGCATTGTCAAGGTCAGCGCCCTGCAGTTTGACGAAGAAGGCCGCATCACCGGGCTTGATCCCTCCACATCAGCCGAAAATTATAATCTGCTGTTCATCGACCAGAACGAGTGTATTCGCTGCGGTGCCTGTGCCGATGTCTGCCCGGTGGAATGCATTTCGCTGCAGAAGGTCAGTTGGCGTTGGCAGCCCGCCCGCTCCTCATGAAGGATCACGCAGAAACGCCACCACCTCCGACCACCAGGGGCGGCCGGAGCTCAAGTCGAGTGTGTTGTGGTCGCGATCTTCCTGCATCCAGATTCTCGAGGGGCCGTCATAGGCGGCGGCTAGTCGCTCGCCGAATTTGGACGGGACCACGCGGTCCTGGCCGGCCAGGAGTATAGCCACCGGCCCGGTGAAATTTCGCAGATGTTGGGCGGTGGGGTAGCGATCCCGCATAAGCCAGCGCACGGGAAAGAACGGATAGTGGTGGCGGGCCACCGCCACCATGGAATCGAACGGCGTACTGAGAAATACGCCCGCCACCGTCTCGGGATGACGACCGGCCAAGTAGGCCGCAACCCCGCTGCCCAGGGATTCGCCGCCCAGGAAAAGGCGGCGCTCCGGATAAGTTTCCCGTAGCCGCTGGAAGGCGTCTTCGGCGGCGTCATAAAATGTTGATTCGCCGGGCTGGCCGGAACGGGTGCCGTAACCGGGATATTCCATAACGTAGACGATAAAATCCGGAGCGAAACCGTGAGCAAAATAGCCGCGCTGTCCGGCGAATCCCGCGTTGCCATGGAAAACCAACATCACGTCCGCGTCGGCTAACGCTCGTGTCGAACCCCACCCAATGATTTCCCCGTCCTCGTTGCGCCACGGTTCCAACTGGTCGGTAGCCGCCAGTTGGATCGCCTCCTCCTCTGAAACGCGTGTGGGGTAGTAGATCATCTGGCGCTGGCACCCGGCCAATACTAGAATCATGCCTACATAAACCAGCACCGCAACGCGCAGCGCAGAAAGTAAAAAATCTACCATATTATCCTGCCTTTCCAAGGCGATCATGCACCCCATCGCCGGGGTGGAACATACCGGCCACACAAGTTGGCTTCAAGTGATGAAGTCTGTTTTCTCTTCCCTTTGTCCTGCGCCTTACCCCTTCTCTTTAAGCTTCCCCGCTGTGGCCCGTTCCTGCAAGGCGCGGCGCGGAGGTTTGATGCCGGTGGTTTTTAGGTCAGTTGGCCACGGATGGAAGTGATCCGGGATTTTGAAACGTGGCAACGTGGCTGCCAGCCCGGCCCGCAGGGCGTCGACTTCACGTTGGCTCGTGTCGTCGACAAACGCAACCGGTCGTTGTCCGAATTCAGGATGGGCGACGCCCACCACGACGGCCTGCCGAATGCCGGGAATGGCGAGGAGCGCTTGTTCGATTTCCATCGGCTGAATGTTCTCCCCGCCGGAAATGATTAAATGGTCCTGGCGCCCGGTCACCCGCAAGTGTTGCTGATGGTTCCATTCCCCATTATCTCCAGTAGCCAGCCAACCCGATTCGTTCAAGACCGGTCGCACGGCGTCGCCTTCCACATAGCCGAGGCAGCAGGTCGCCCCGCGTGTCCAGATTTCCCCGTCGTCCTGAATCTGTATCTCGCGATAGCGTAGTACCGGCCCCGTCGTCGGGCTGGCGGTTGGCCTTGTGTGCGGCCGGGCGGTGGTGATTTGCGAGGTCATCTCCGTGTTGCCGTAGGAGGTGGCGATCGGCCAGCCTGCCTCGCGGGCGCGGTCCAGCAGGGCGGGCGGTGCCGCCGCGCCGCCTACGACTACCGCGCGTACCGTGGCCCGTTTTTCCTTGGGGAGGTCGGTGTCCAGCAAGCGCTGCAGTTGCGTCGGCACCAGGGAGAGGTGCGTGACGGGAAACTGGGACAGTGCCTCCACCCATGCTGTCCGGGACGCCGGAACGGCCATGGCCGCACCCGCTTGGAGGCAGCGAAAGATAATACTTAGGCCTCCGACATGGTACAGGGGCAGGGCGAGCAGCCAGCAGTCGGTAGACCCGAAACGCAGCTGCTGGTTTACGCCCAGTGCGCTATAATAGTGGTTGCCATAGCTATGTAGCACCGCTTTCGGCTCGTGGGTCTGACCCGAGGTAAAGATAATCGAGGCCGGTTTTGGGTCTGGGATGGTAAAGGCCGTTTGCGTCTGATCGGCTGACAGGGAGCGGTCAACTAAACCATCCGGATCAAGGCAGGTGATCCCTTCGAGTACGGGTTGGCTGGTGGCGCGGACGCGGGCAATCAGCGTGGTGCAGTGGATTTGATCGAGTTGCCGACGCACAGCCTTTACCGGCAGGCGTGTGCTGAGCGGTGCCGCGATGGCCCCGATTCGGATCAGGGCCAGGATCAACGTCACGGCAGCCCAGCTGTCTTCCATGTAGAGTGCCACCCGCTGCCCGGTGTGCAACCCGGCGGCCTGCAGCCAAGCCGCTGTAGCGGACACCATCAGGTCGAATTCACCGTAACCAATATGCACATCCGTCGCCAGAATCGCCGGTCGGTTACGCGATATACGGCCCGCCTGATGAAGCATGCACGCCAAGCCGGCCATGGTCAGTCCACATTAACACGATAGCGCGACCAGTTCCACGCCTCGGCCATAATCTGCCCGCTGGCCAGTGACGGGCGCGGCTCGAGCAGATCCGCTTCCAGCCAACGATAGGTGTCCAGACCTGCCGCCACGTCGGGGTCGCAGACGTGGGCGGCAAAACGCGCCAGCGTAACCGTGCCGATCCCGCTCTCCAGCATCGCACTGATCACCGGATAGGCGCCGATCAATCGGGCCACCTCGATGTATTCCATGCAACGGCTTAGCCCTCCCAGCAACATGGGTTTCAGCACCAAGGCGCGCAGGCCGGCAAACTGTTTGAGGTCGTCCGGGTCGAGGCGACAGAGCGATTCGTCCAGTGCCACCGGCACCCCGGTGCCATCCGACCACGCCAGTGAGGCACGCGGATTGGCGAAGGGCTCCTCCACATATTCTACATTCATTTCAGACAGTACGCCGAGATAGCCGTCGGCGTCGTCCGGGGTCCAGGCGCGATTGGCATCCAGCCGAAACCGTGTTGCTTCTGCTGCATAGCGATTGATCGTATGCAGCATATCGACTTCGGCTGCGGGCTCCTGGCGGCCAAGCTTGATTTTGACGGTTTGATAGCCTTCGCGCGCGGCGGCACGCTCCTGTCGCAGCATGTCGTCGACTTCGCCGATGAGCAGCGCATTCACCGCCACGCGGTCGCGAGGGGGAGGCAAGTTCCGTAGGCGATGGGGGATCAGTGCCGGGTCGTTAAGATTCCAGAAAGCCATATCCAGCCCGCAACGCACGGACGGCGTGATCATGCCGGCGTCCACCCGTTCGCCGTCCCAGCTGGCGATCAACTCCCATTCACTCTCCGGGCTCAAACCAGGCAACGGTGCGATCTCGCCCCAGCCTTTCTGCCCATTGGTACCCGTTAACTCAATGATCCAGCCCGTGCGCTCTTCTAATTCCACGCCAGCCAACTCAAGTGGGCCTACCAGCGGCAACTGGTATTCATGCATGGCGATTCCGACGTTCATACCTAGAAAGTAAAACAAATCGCCAACAAAGTAAATCCAATAGACAGCCCGATCAGGAGGTGGCCGGTCCGGGCCAGCACCTGGTTCAGCGCCGCACCGTGGCCTCCCTGTCGCACGGCACGCAACGGGTGCCGGGCCGGCAGCCACAGCAGGGCCAGCACCCCCGCGGTTACCGGCCAATCGAAAGCGGCCCACAGGTACACGGGCAGGCCCAGTAGCGCTAGCCAAACACACCATTGGTACTCCAGCCGGGCGAAGCGCGGCCCAAAGCGCACCGCCAGCGTACGCTTGGCCGCCCGGCGATCCTGCTCGATATCACGCAGGTTGTTCACGGCCAGCAGTGCACAGGACAGGGCCCCGGGAGCGAGACCGACCCCGATCACCCGTGCCGGCAATTGAAGGGTCTGCACGTAGTAGGTGCCCGCCAGGGCGACCGGACCGAAAAACATAAGCACGAACATCTCGCCCAATCCAATGTAGGCCAGGGCGTAGCGGCCGAGGGTGTAGCCCGCCCCGGCACCGATGGAGGCCACCGCGATCAAGGCCAGCCAAGGCCCGCCGCGCGCGATCAAGTAGAGGGCGGCCAGGGCGGCTGCTGCGAAGGCCAGTCCCGTCGCGCGTAACATGGCAGCGGGTGTCACCCAGCCCGCCTGCGTTGCACGGGTGGGCCCCAGCCGGTCGACGGTGTCGGCCCCTTTCTTGAAATCGGCATAGTCGTTGCAGAAATTGGTCCCTACTTGAATGCCCAGCCCGGTTGCCAGTGCGGCGAGTGCAGCACCGGCATGTGCGCCCCCGTCCTGGTACGCCAGCGCGGTACCCATTAGTACCGGTGCCATGGCGGCCGGCAGGGTTTTAGGGCGCGCGGCCTCCCACCATATGCGTACGGTATTCACGGTCGCCGGGGGAAAGGGCGGAAGTCCGGAGGTCGCTTTTCATTGAAGGCGTTGCGTCCTTCCTGACCCTCTTCCGTCATGTAATAGAGTAGCGTGGCGTTGCCGGCCAGCTCCTGCAAGCCCGCCTGCCCGTCACAATCGGCATTCAGCGCCGCTTTCAGGCAACGCAAGGCCAGCGGGGAATGCTGCAACATCTCGCGGCACCACTTGACCGTCTCGGCCTCCAGTTGCTCCAGCGGCACGACTACGTTCACCAACCCCATCTCAAGGGCTTGCCGGGCATTGTATTGCCGGCAGAGGAACCAGATTTCCCGCGCCTTCTTCTGGCCAACGATCCGGGCTAGATAGGCCGCCCCGTACCCGCCATCAAAGGAGCCGACTTTGGGACCGGTTTGGCCGAACACGGCGTTTTCGGCGGCAATGGTCAGGTCGCAGCAGACATGCAGGACATGACCGCCGCCGATGGCGAAACCCGCTACCATGGCGACAATTGGTTTAGGGCAGCTCCGCATGGCACGCTGGAAATCCAGTATGTTCAAGCGGTGCACCCCCTGGTCGTCACGGTAACCGGCATCACCGCGAATCTTCTGATCGCCGCCGGAGCAAAACGCCTTGTCGCCTGCTCCGGTCAATATAATCACGCCGATTGTCTCGTCGTCCCGGGCGTCGTTCAGCGCCTGCAACATCTCATTGACCGTTAATGGCCGGAAGGCGTTACGGACGGCGGGCCGGTTGATGGTGATCTTGGCGATGCCCTCCGCCTTGTGGTAGCGGATATCCGTGTA
>SLLF01000218.1 GCA_007134175.1 Kiritimatiellia bacterium
ATCGACGGTGCGCTGGGCGCCCCGTGGGCGCGGGGCAACCAACTGAACAACGGCCAAAGGGCCGCTTTCATGGCCACAGCGGTCATGATCGCGGCGTACGGCACCAGCACCGCCCGCGGATCGTCCAGCTCCGCCAGCCGCTCGTGAATCAGTTGCAGGTCCAGGACCCCGGTGATGCGGTAGAGATAGGCTATGCCCAATGTCATGAAGGCCATGCCGGTGAAGTTCATCATGATATAGACCATCGCGTCGTAGACCGACTGCTTGTCCTGGCGATACATGATCAGAATCGCCACCGTAATCATGCCCAATTCGAGGATGACGTAGATATTGAAAATATCGCCGCTGAGCAGCACGCCGAATACCGCCGCTTCCAGCAGGAGGAAAAGGAAAATGAAGGTCTTGTCCATATAACCGGCGCGGGTAGCGAAACCGTACGTGGCCGTGAAGAATAGCGCCGCCAGCAAGACGAGGGGTGCTGAAATCGTATCGGCCATCAACCGGATGGACACGCCCGCCGGCCAGCCGGCCAGGTACTGCTGCACCGGCTCCCCCCAGCGTACCTGGGCAAAAAGGTGCAGGGCCGCCAGGGACAGCAGGATGTTGCCCACGCCCATGGTCCATTGATAGGGCCGGCGCGGCATGAAATAAGTGACGGCTCCCAGCAGCACTGGACCCAATACCAGCAAATATAGTGGCCACTCCAACATCATACGCTCCGAACGGCAAACGTCAGCAAGCCGGCAAAGAAAAGGGTGATCAGGACGGTGATTTGATTGAAATTAGGCTTAAAGCGGCACAGCGCCTCCAGTCGGTCATCCCAGCGGGCGACCACCCAGCGATAGACCGCCAGGGCGGCGGCCAAGGTCGCGAAGAACAAGAGAAGTTTGTGCAAGCCGAATACGCCGCGTGCCGCGTAGACCGGACCGTAGACCAAAGCGATGACCGGTCCACCCAGCAGGCCGCCGGCCAGGATCGTCAGCCCGAACAACAACGCCACCGCGGCTACGAACGGGTCCCGCTTGATCCGAACCTGTGCCGGCGGCGCACCGAACAGTATCGTCGCGTACTTGACGAATAGCAGCAGCGTCCCGAAGTTGATCAGGTAGAGCCCCAGCTCAGCCGGATTCCCGGCGGCCCCGAGTGCTATAAAGTATTTGGAGACGCTGCCGTTGAACAGGGGGGCACCGGTAATACCCAACACGCCGATCAACGTCCCCACCCCAATCAGCGGCAGGCGGCGCATTACCCCGCGAATCTGGCTGCAGGCTCGGGTGCCATACGCCTCGATGATCACACCCGCCGTCAGGAAGAGGAGTCCTTTAAAGAGGGCATGATTGATAATGTGGTACATGCTGCCCCAATACGCCTCTGACGTCCCCAGGTTCAAACCCACCACGATTAGTCCGACTTGGCTGACGGTCGAATAGGCCAGCATCAACTTGATATCCCGCTGCGCGATGCCCAAGAGGAACCCAAGCGTCGCCGTGACATAGCCAATGCCCAGGAAAAAGGATTGGGCATTGACGACCGGGATAAACACCAGGTTCAGGCGAATCAGCAGATAGACGCCCACCTTCACCTGTACACCGGAGAGCACCGCCGAGACAATCGAGGGGGCGCTCGGCGCCCCGTGGGCGCGGGGCAACCAACTGAACAACGGCCACAAGGCCGCCTTCATCGCGACCGCGGTCATGATCAGCGCGTAGGGGACCACGACCGCACGGGGATTCTCCAGCTCGGCCAGACGGTCATGAATCTGCGCCAGATCCAATACCCCCGTGATCCGGTAAAGGTAGGCCACCCCCAGGGTCAGGAACGCCATACCGATGAAGTTCATCATGATGTAGACCATCGCGTCGTAGACCGACTGCTTGTCCTGGCGGTACATGATCAGAATCGCCACGCCGATCATCCCGAGTTCCAGAATAACGTAGATATTGAAGAGGTCGCCACTGAGGAGGACGCCCAAGATCGCGGCCTCCAGCAAGAGGAAGAGAAAGATAAAGGTCTTGTCCATGTAGCCGGCCCGCGCGGCGAACAAATAGGTGGCCGTAAAAAACAGAGCGGTCAGCAGAACCAAGGGCACCGACAGGTTATCGGCCACCAGCCGGATTGCCACGCCCGGTGGCCAGCCGGCCAGATACTGCTGCACCGGCTCGCCCCAGCGTACCTGGGCAAAGAGGTGCACGGCTACAGCCGTGAGGGCCAGGTTGCCCAATCCCATTCCCCACAGGTAGGCCCGGCGCGGCAGGAAATAGGTGACGGCCCCCAGCAGGACCGGACCCAGCACCAGCAGATAAAGTGGCCACCCCGCTGTCACCGCCCTAATCCTGAAGCCGCCGGATCAAGATATCCCAGTCCGCCGTCCCGTAGCGGTACATCACGCGCATGTACATCGCCAGGCACATCGCCACCACCGACACCCCGATCACGATGGCCGTGATCATCAAGGCCTGGGGGACCGGATCGGCCATCGGGACATCCGCCGGGGTCATCGCCACCGGCGGACGGGCGCCGGGCGTAAAATTCGACATCATGAAGAAGGCGACAGCCGCCACATCCATAATGCCCACGGCAATGATCGTCTTGATGATATTGCGCTGGGTCATCGCCCCGAAGAGCCCGATAAAGAAAAGGCCGATGGCTAAATCGGACAAGGTCAAATTCCGGATGAAATGGTCTACAAACGCCATGTCTTTCCTACTCCCTCAAAGAAGGCGAACCGCAGCACGGCCGTGCCGAGCTCCAACCCCACTTGCAACCCGATCAACACATTCATAACCAGTAGATAGAGCGTCCTGAATTCCGGGAACCGGTGCAGCAGCCCGGTAAAGAGCACGACGGAGGGAATCACCAAAATCAACGCTAGAAATATCCGCTGGCAGATGTGCATCCGGTGATAGTTCATGGTATTAGTCGGGAAGATGATGTAGCGAGCGATGAATAGCGCCGCCAGGATCGTGCCGCCTTGAAACCCGCCGCCGGGATAGCGGTGGCCGTGCAGGATCATGTAGAAGCCCAGCAGCAGAATGAACGGGTACAAGAAACCGATCACTTCGTCCAGGATCGAGGATTGATCAGGAAGTTCCGGCTTGCTCATGACGGTTCCTCGGGTGAACGCGCCGGATGCCGGGGACGGAACTCTCCGGGTGTCGGCAGGAACTGCTTCATACCCACGATCGCCGTCAGCAGAATCAATACCTCGAACATGGTATCGTACATGCGGTAATTCAACAGGATGGCGCTGATGGCGTTCGTCGTGCCGCAATCGGCCTCGAAATTGGCGGCCACGTATTGGAACAGGGTCGGTTCAAGTGTCTCCTCGTGCTCCCCCATCCAATGGGTCAGCACAACAAACAAGGCCAACACCCATAGTGCACAAAGGGCCTTGCTCATGTGTGCGCCTCCGGAGCGGCCACGTCATCGTGCCGCACCACCTCCACTCCGTGGGTGGTACCGTGTATCTGGAACACCATCTCCAACTCTTCCAGCACAAAACTATCGGATGACCCGTGTGCCGTCAGACGGTCATGTTCCTCGCGAATCACCAGATCAAACGCAGAATCGGCCAGGGCCTCCTCCAAAGTTTTTTCGGAGAAGATGAATTGCGGTTCCAATTCACGACGCTCGAAGAACTGCCGGATTTCGCGCACGGCCCGCAGTCGCTCGACGTAGTGGATATACGCATCCGTGGAACGGTAGCGGTGGCCTTCCGCCAGCACGGCGATGGTGTACACCTTGTTGCGTTTCAGTGCGGCCAGGTACAATAGCGTGACCAACCCGCTCCCGATCGCGGCCTCGGCCAGGGCCAGTTCAGGCGCGGCAAACTGCAAATAGAGAAAGGCCGTCAGCACGGAAAAAGCGGCCAAGTGGATGACCGCAATACGGATCAACGACGCCTGGATCGCCAACAAGGCAAACAGCATCATGAGCAACAGCGTCAACCCCTCAATCATTGACCGGCTCCTCTTCCGGGGCGTCCAAAACGATAACTTCCCGGCTGCGATAGCCGCTGAGCCAGGCCGAACGCGCAATCGCATGGGTACTGGCCGAAACGGTCAGCAACTCAAATAACAGCAGGATCAGCAACTTGGGGACGGTCAAGGAGAGTCCGGACATCAGCATGGCCCCAACCACCACCGTCACAAACCCCATCGCCTCTACTTTCGATGTCACCACGCTACGGGCATAGAACCCGTCCAGTTTCAAGACCGCGTACACCCCGAAACCGGTGATCAGCAGGCCCACGATGACCAGCCCCTGTCCGGCGAGTCGCAAGATGTCGGCCAACGCATCCATTGCTACACCATCCCTCGTCGTTCGATATAGCGAGCCAGCAATACGGTCACCAGAAAGCCCAGGATAGACAGCACCAAAGCCAAATCCAGCAGGTAGCTCTCAGGCACCGACACGGCGGTAATGATCACCGCCAGCGTAATCTTACTGGCACTCAACCCGAGACCGAGCAGGCGGTCCCATACGGTCGGTCCAATCACAATCCGCACCATGCTACCTACAGTTGAGCAAATCAGCAGCACCAAAGCCACTTCAAGAAACGTCATGACTCCGTCCCCTCCTGAGGGTCGTACATCGGTCGCAAAACCTGCTCGAACCGGCCTTTAATAGTTTGCGCCGCCACTTCCGGATCGTCCGTAAAGCAATCGATCCAGATCACTTTGAACCGGCCGGGCGAATGGTCGATCGTCACGGTGCCCGGCGTCAGCGTGATCGCCGTTGCCACCAGTGCGCCGGGAAAGGGGTCCTTGATCTCAGAGGGCAAGTCGACCACCCCCACATTCAGCCGGTCGGTGAGCATGATGTGGATGGCGTGAATGCCCGATCGAAAGATTTCCACCGTCAATACGGCCACATAGCGCACCAGGGTGCGGAGCGGGATGCGATAGTGTGACAAATAGGGGCGGTGCAGAAAAATGCGGCGCGTCGTCAACAGGGCCAACCCGCTGAGGACCGCACCCTCCACCCACGTCCGCCAGTGGAACGACTCACTCCAGATACACCACACCACGGCCAAAGCAAGCGGCAAGGCCATTAGGCGGAGATAGTGTTTTACCGGAACCTCCATACGTCCGGGTACCGTGCACCGTGCCCGGCCCGATTGTCAACCCAGTAGCAGGAAAAGAGCAGGGCAAACGCATCTAAATTCTGGTTATAAATGACGAAATACCCAAACACCCAAGCCCGAAAGAATCCCGAAGTTCGAATACGTAAGCCGAACTAAACGCGTATCCGGAATCAATACATGTTCAGACCGGGCACCAAAGAGATGTCCGGTGATCTGGATTTCGGGTTTTGACATTCGGATTTCCTTAGGTATTTGGGTGTTTCGTCATTCGGTCTTTGCGGGCAAGCGCATGACAATTTAG
>SLLF01000075.1 GCA_007134175.1 Kiritimatiellia bacterium
ACATGTTTGAGTCCTTTGACTGCCTTTAGCCGTTTGGCCAGCGCGTCGATGGCCGTCGGGTTCCCGCGCACTGCGATGATCTCCAGGCAGTTGTCGTGGTCGAGGTGAATGTGCTGGGTGGAAATAATCAACTCCAAGAAGTCATGCTGAATATCCGTCAGCTTCTTGCTGATATCATGTTTGTGATGATCGAACACCAGCACGATGGCGCCGGCTACCTGTCGGCCCGAGCGCCATTCTGTTTCAACCAAGCTGGTCCGGATCAGGTCGCCAATCGCCTTGGATCGGGTAGGGCACTGATCCCGCTGGATTTTTGCGTCGAACTGCTGCAAGAGCTGCTCGTCTAGTGAAATACTGAATCGGGTCAATGCCACAGGACAACTCCTTCCGCCAGTGAACGGGTTATCCGGTCGGGGTGATGCCGGTCAACCAGTAAAAAATCACCCAGTTCACCACCAGGCTGTAGCCACTGGCGAAGACGTCGTCAAGCGTAATACCGGCCCCGCCAGGGACCCGTTCCAATTGGCGGGCCGGCGGCAACTTGACGATATCGAAGAGCCGGCACGAGACGAACGCCAGCGGCAGCAACCACCAGAAAGTGAAGATATACGGGGTCAAACCAATCAGGCAGATGGGAAACGTCAAATATTCGTCCGCCACAATCCGCCCGTCGTCCTTGGTTCCGTAGACGCGTTCAGCCACATGGCAGATGGGTATAGCCAGCAGGACCCCAACAACGCAGACCGTGATGTAGGCGCTGAGCGGGATGGCTAGCCAGGCCAACGCGCAGACCAGCGCCACGCCCCAAAGCGTGCCGACGGTGCCCGACGCAATCGGGCTGTAGCCCAAGCCGAGACCGTTGGCCAGGGCCACGACGACGCTTGTTCCGATTGTCCGATGCGGTGCTCGTATGTCCTCATTCACTAGTCTGGATCTCCTATACGTAGCGTCACCGCCCAGTAGTCGTCGGACGCCTGTAGACGGGTTTCAATTTCTCCCCACGTTTCCAGCATATCCAGCCAATTCCGCGCGGTTTGTATCCGCTGCCGCGTGACGCGTGCCTCCGGTCCGTCCTCGCCCAGCAAGGCCATCGACCAGGTCATCAGGGCCAGTCGCAGTGTCCTTGCCCCGCGGCGGATGTCCAGTCGTCCGACGCCTGCCACTCCGCCCGCGCGCACGGCATCCTGCCACCCCCCCTCGTCCGCTTCGACCAAGGCCAGCGGATCTCGGTAGCGTTCGAGAAAACGATTTAATGTGCGCTGGTGCGAAGCGCCGATGACCCAGTTGTCCACGATGGTGAAGGCCACCTGCTGGTCTCGCCGCAGGGTGGCGTAAAGCCCTATGCCCGTGCCTTCGATGGTGTACACCGTCTGCCCGTGTGCTCGTTGTTGGGTCAAAACCAGCCCCCAGCGATAGGCTCGGTTCAATCCGTCCAATAACGCGCTCAATTGCTCAAGAAAGGCGGCTTCGTCGTTGATGCGCCAGGCGATGTTGAGCGCGGGCACGGAAATGGCGAGCAACGTACCCGCATATTCGCCCCCGGTGATCGCCAGCAACAACGGGCCTTCTGCATGGGTAGCCCGCAGGCCGTGGAAGGCGCGGATTACGGGGGGTGGCCAGTAGGGGAGGGCCGCTTGGAACAAGCTGTCGGGGTCCGCCCCGATCAGCATAAAGGGTACGCCGCCCCAGAAACGGCCCATCGTTTCGATCGAAGTAGGCGATAGCGTGGGCAGCGCGGCCGGTCGCTCCACCCGGACCGTGCCGGCCAAACCGGTACCGCTGGCCGCGTCCAGTGCGAACGAATAATGGGTCAAACCGCCGTCCCACAGATCAGGGCCACGCCACCAGCCGCGATCGGGCGCGGTACCGATCCGGTTGATCGGGGCGGCGGGTTGCTCCGCCCGCGGGGCGATGCCGTCGTACACATCGAGCAGATGGCGGACGGCGTGTGGATCATGCGACCAGGCACCGACTAAGATGCCTTCCACCAAGCCGATCGAAAGGACCGGGTCGCCGTCGGCTCCTCCGGTATCCACCATCCAGTAAGAGCCGCCAGCGTGCCGTCGCACTTTTTCGAAACCGGCCGGGCGGCCGCGCGTCAACCACCAGCGTAGCCGGATGCTCTCGCTACCGATCCAGCCGACGAACGCCCAGGCCGGGTCGCGTGTCGGTCCCAGTGCCGGCACGTATTGCAGCAATAGATCGCGTGCCAGCAGCCGGTCCAGCCAGCGGCGCGAGGCCGGATCATCCAGCCACAACGCCACATCATCCGCTTCCAGCTCCGCCATCGGCAGGATCGCCTGAACCAAGGGATTGACCAGCAGCTCGTCGATACGTTCGCTTACCTGCTGGTGATGGCTTAGAAAGGCCGCATTGGACGGAACCAAACGATAGAGCTCCGCCGGGCGGTAAGGAATATACATCAGCCAGCCTACTACGGCCGCGACAAATAAGGCCCAGATCACCCAGAACAAGATGCGTTTAACTCGGGGCTTCATATACTAATTCGTTTTCAGTGTGCCGCGCAGGGCCGCCACGGATGGCAACTGGTGGCGTTCCAGGTAGTCGGCAATGCCGGCGGTGACCTCCAGTGCGGTGGGCGGATGGGTGAACGAGGCGGTGCCGACGGCCACAGCCGAGGCCCCTACGATGATGAACTCGAGCGCCTCACGGGCGGATGCGATACCACCGATACCGATCACGGGAATGTCTACCGCGCGGGCGGCGTCCCAGACGAGCTTGACCGCAAACGGATGGATCGCGGCTCCCGTCAGTCCGCCGGACACATTGGCGAGTTCCGGTCGGCGCGTTTCAACGTTAACCGCCATAGCCGGCAGGGAGTTGATCAAGGATATCCCGTCAGCGCCCGTCTCGGCTGCGGCCCGGGCAAAGGCCCCGACATCGGATACATTCGGTGCCAGCTTCGGGATTACCGGCAGCTTGGTTGCAGCCCGAACCCCCGCTACAACCCGCTTGAACGCCTCCAAGTCGGTGCCGAACAGGGCGCTGCCCTCCTTGATGTTGGGGCAGGAAACATTGACCTCCAGCGCGTGCACGCCGTCGGCCGCATCCAGGCGGCGGGCCACCGCTACATATTCCTCGACAGACCGTCCCCATATATTGACGATCACAGGCACCGTGTAGCGACGCAAGAAAGGCAAGTACTGTTCAATAAAGCCTTCCACCCCGGGATTGGGCAAGCCGATGGCGTTGAGCAAGCCGCTGGCGGTCTCGAACGTGCGCGGTGTCGGGTTACCTTTGGTCGGCTCCAAGGCGATGCCTTTTACCACCATGGCTCCGAGTTGATTTAAATCCACTAGGTCCGCATATTCGGGACCGTAGCCAAACGTACCCGAAGCCACCAAGACCGGGGTTTTCAGTTTAAGCGAACCTATCGTAACACTAAGATCGACCATGACGTTCAGGCGGCGGCCTTAAGATGTCGGCGCCGTCTCCTCCTCCCAGACAATTTCCCGGCTTTCGAATACGGGCCCTTCCGTGCACGACCGTTTCCAGGTCCAGCCCCCGCCGGGGGTATGGGTTTTCAATACGCAAGTCAGGCAGGCCCCCACACCGCAACCCATGTTGCGGTCCACCGAGACCCAGGCCGTCCATTCGTGTTCTCGCGCCCGCTCCGCTACCGCCTGCAACATGCCGTTGGGACCGCAGGCATAGGCCTCCACGGCGTCCGCTTTCGGTTCGCGCGTCGCCCACCAGTCGTCCAGCAACCGAGTGACACGTCCCGACTCGCCCAATGAGCCATCTTCGGTCGCCACTTGTACCTCCCAGCCCAATGCCTCAAATTCCGGCACGCATAGAATGTCCGGCGCGGTACGGCCACCGAAAAAAGCGACGCCTTTGACCGGTAACTGCCGGGCCAGCAGGTAAAGCGCGGCCATGCCGTAGCCGCCGGCCACCAGCACGGGATACCGGCCAACGGTCAAGGGCGGAAATCCGCGCCCCAGCGGCCCGATTAAATCGAGGGTGTCGCCCGCTTGTAGAAAGGTCATGGTCCGGGTGCCTTTGCCGACACCCTTGTAGAGGATGCGCAGTTGGTCCCCCTCCGCGCGATAGACGCTAAACGGGCGACGCAGCAGTGATTCCTCCATGTGCGGTACCCGCACATGAACGAATTGTCCCGGCTGCACAGCGGACACCATAAGCGGGGCGCGCAAGGTCAATACATGGTAGCCGCCCTGCACTTTTTCCTGGCTAATAACGTTGGCGTTTTCCTGATACATCGGGATGGTGACTCGTTTCGTGGCTCACGTACGCCCTGTTGTAACGGCATCCTTCAGTAGCGGCAAGGCAATTCCCTCGGCAATGAGCCGATTGCGCTGTTGGCAAGGTGCGTGAATAGGGGCTGGGAAGCGGGTGGCGAATTTCAATCCCCCAGATTGGCTGCGAAAACCCCTGTATTTTTGAGTGGAGGACGAGAAAAAGCTTATTTTCCGACCACCACGCGCTTGTCGCGGGGATGGGTTGCGAGGTTCTGCGGATGGGGGCAGTAGTGTTAACCCGCACACACCTGACTATAGTCATTTCGAGCGGAGCGGCTCGCCCGCCTTGGCGGCAGACGCGCAGTCGAGTCTCGTTTTCCGCCAAGCCGCGCGGTGTTTGAACCTTAAGGAGCACATAAACCGCGAATGAACGCTAATAATATTAAGATCCCGAAAGTAATCAATCCCATCAAACGGGTGCAGGATAGCGATGTAGAATTTGATCGGAACGTTTGGCCTTTTTCTTAGACTCTTCCCAAAATCGGGGTTCATTCGCGTCCATTCGCGGTTCCTGACTGCCGGTCACAGGTCAAATCATTGTCCTAACGCGATTCCGCGACAAGCTCCTCGATATGACCAAGTTCCTTCATATCCCAGAACAGCCTCCACATACGCCCTCCCCGCACTTACTCCATCAATTTCTAACAGCGCAATCGGCTCCCTTTCCCGAAACCTGCATACCATCAAATTCCCCGGCTCGCCGCAGGTTCGGTTCCGGTTTACGCATTCCATTGGCGGTCGCGATATTCGAGCGGGGTCAACTGGGTGACCTCTTTGATCACGCGGGCGCAGTGATGGGGAGACTGGAATCCGACCCGCGCGGAAATCACGTTCACTTGCAAGCCGGTTTCACGTAACAGCCAAAGCGCCTCTTCCACGCGCAGCGCCCATAGGCGGCGCATCGGGGCGGTCTGCAGGTGCTGCCGATATAGTCGGCCCAAATGGGGTGGTGACACGGCCGCGGCTCGGGCCACGTCGGATAACGTCAGTGGCTGACCTAGATGGGTGCGCATAAACGTTTCGGCCCGACGGATGGGTGCCGGCAAATCCATGGTGTCAGGCGGGGGGTGCGCCTGACAGAAGGCCGCCAACAACGCGTGGCACTGGGCGAGGTGATACGGGTGCGACCGGGTGCCGGGTGCGCGATAGGCGGCCCGGGCCGCTCGCGCCAGGTGTCGCAGGCGTCTGTCGAACGGCCGCACGGTTGGCCCTGCGGTCAGCCAGGCCAATGCCGAGGTATCCAGGCGGGGTTCCCGGAAGGCGCACCACCCAACACCCGTGCGGCCAAGTCGGTTGAACTGGAAGAAGACCCGGTTCCCGGGTAGCAGCAGCGCAATCTCGTCGGCATCAATGTGCAGTAACTTGCGGTCGATCCAGACGTCTACGCAGCCCTCGTAGACGTAGACCAACTGCAGATCCTGTTGCCGACGCGGTCCCAGACGGGCCTCTGGTTTATAGACCACGTATCCGACATGTGCTTCCTGCAATGACGCCACAACGTTCATGGCGAATAACTATAGGGTGATTCACCATAATGTAAATCACCTTGGCGCAGGCCAAGCAAACGCGCCGGTGCCAAAGGGTATCCGCGTCACGGTAGCTTGCGCCAGCGCCCAGGTGCAACCCCCATACGCTTTTTAAAGAGACGTGAAAATTGATAGACATCGGCGTAGCCCGTCTGCACGGCGATTTCACTGATCGAAGCGCTGCTCTCGCGCAGCAACTGGCTGGCGCGCTCGAGTCGGGCACGCTGAATCAATTCGCGGGGCGGCATGCCCATGATCTTGCCGAACAGCCGAGAGTAGTAGCCAGCGGCAATATGAGCCTGGCGCGCCAGCTCATGCACCGGGTAAGCCACGCCCGGATGCTCGAAGATCATGGCCACCTGTCGCTCGATCACCTCCCGATACCGCTCGTGGCTGGCCGGGGTTAACCGTTGATTTGGCCGCAGCAATTCCTGCACGACGCATCTCAGTAAATCAGCAGCTTGGCGCTGCCGCGCCGTGGCGGACTCGCGGGTGCGCACATCCCGGCCCTGCATGAGACGCGCGATCTTCGACATCAGCGTGTTGATCAACCATTCGTCCCGTACATAATGCACCTCCTTGGGCAGCGCGGAATCCTTTAGGCAACGACGTCCCCGCGCCTTATACGGCGTAAAATGCACAAACGCGACCCCCAGCGGCGTCGCGGGATCGTGGACGGCTTCATAGCGCCCACCCGGTCGCATCCAAAGGCAAATACCGGGATGGAGGTCTATTGAACCCTGTCGTAGCCGCATACGACCGCGACCATCCCATACATACCATAGATCGCAGTCTGTAAGCCGACCACACCAATCCGGTCCCAGGCGCCACTGGGCCTCACAGCGGACGCGCCCGGCCCGCGTTACAACGAATCGCTTGAATGCATCAACCCTCATGACGAATTAATACAAAAAAAAGTCACGCTATGCCATTTAAAATGGGGAAAGTAATCGTTATGTTTCGTCTCATGAAAACCAAAAAAACCATCCGCGTCGACCGGGAATCCGCCGCGCACCCGGCAGATTTGTACCGCATTTCCCATGAGGCTCAGAAGCTGGACGGCCTGGCGGCTGTTACCGAGGAGCATCTCGCGTTCTACGAGCAGGAAGGGTATCTCGCCATCGAAAATGCCTTTACTACCAAAGAGGTGGAAGAGGCTAAGGCCGGTATGCTGGACCTAATACTGGGTCGTAACCCGACGTTCGATGGCATCATGTTCGAAGCTGGCGCAGCGGACCGCTTGGACCAGCTTACCGATGATGAACGCCAGGATGCGGTGCGCAAAATCATGCGGTTTGTAGGGTATGAACCTCGACTGGCGCAGTTGGCTTATCACCGGCAACTGACCGCCTTGCTGACACGGTTGCTGGGGGAAGCGCCGAAGATGTTTCAGGATATGGGGTTGATAAAACCGCCCCGTATCGGCCGTGAAAAACCTTGGCACCAAGACAAGGCCTATTTCGATTTTCCCGTCGAAACGCGGGTGGTTGGCGTCTGGATCGCGTTGGATGAAGCAACCATTCACAACGGCTGCATGCACGTGCAGCCGCGAGGTCACCGGCAAGGTCCGGTTATTCACTTCAAACGGCGCGACTGGCAAATTTGCGACACGGAAGTGATGGGCAAGCCCTGCGTGGCGGTCCCTTTGAAACCGGGTGGGTTATTGCTCTTTGACGGCTTGCTGCCGCATGGCACACCGACCAACCACTCCCGGGAGCGCCGCAAGGCGGTGCAGTACCACTACGCCGGGGAATCGGCGGTGGCCGCTTCGACTGAATACCGCTTGTCCGTATTCGGCAGCGAAGGTAAAGATGTGGAGTGCTGAAAACCATGAAGCTCCACCGCGAAGCCTACCTTGCCCATTTGCTTTCACAGGGCAGCGAACACGAATGTTTGGTCGAGATGTTCGGCCCGCTGGTGGGGCTGGATAACGAGTGGCGCGCCCAAGGCGCTTCCGATGAAGAATGCGCACTGGATGCTTTTGACTTTTGTGCAGTCGATTATCATTCCGTGGCGCATACTGGACTAAAAGGGGATCGACCGGAACGCGTGGAGCACGAGGATGACGAAACCCGGATTTTTACCGACCGCCTGGGTCGCCGGATGAAGTTGATTAAGCACAGCGCCAGCATCCCGCTTCCAATGGACTATCCGGTCAAGTCCATGGACGACTGGCAGGCGATCAAACACTGGCTGGCGTATGATGACAGCCGAATCCACCCGCCGGCCTATCAACGCGTGCCCGCGCTGCGCGCCGACGGGGCGATCGCCGTACTGGGTATGCCGGGCGGATTCGACCTGCCGCGTCAATTGATGGGCGAAGAGGAGGCCTGTATGGCGTTCATTGAAACGCCCGAACTGATTCACGCGATGTTGCAGACGGCCGGGGATCTAGTATGCGCCGCCCTGGATCAACTGGCCGAGCGCGGGCCAATTGACTACCTGAAGGTGCATGAAGATTTTGCGGGCAAATCCGGCCCCTTGATCGGGCCGGCCATGATCACCACTTTTTTACGGCCCTATTACCTGCGGGTCTGGAACCGGGTACAGGAGCTGGGTGGACGCGTCTTCTCCATCGATACGGACGGGAACATTAATCCGGTCATCGACGCCTTGCTTGCTGCCGGTATCAATCAGATGTATCCCATGGAGCCGGCCGCCGGCATGGATGTCGTGGCGCTGCGCGGGAAATACGGGAAGCGCCTGATCATGAAAGGCGGCATTGATAAACATGTGTTGCGGAAATCGAAGGCCGATATCCGGCGGGAGCTGGAGTACAAGTTGCAACCCTGCATGCGCGGGGGCGGGGTCGTGTTCGGCTTGGACCATCGCATCCCCAACGGTACACCGATCGACCATTACCGTTACTACGTCCGCACCGCCCGCGAGTGGCTGAATCTCCCGCCGGCCACCTACCGTCGCGGTTCCTGGCAGCGCATGGCCTTTTGATGGGGTGCTGTAGAAAGATACGGAGGCCAGTGATATGAGACAGATACGATTAAGCTCGACCGGCGGCGACCGGGCCACTGCCTATTGCATGAGCAACAAGATCGTGGCGTTGCCGGGCGAGTATTGCTGTACCTGGATCGACAGCGGGGGCCAAAATCAATGGGCGCTAGTGGACGTTGTTGCCGGGCGCATCCTGCACAAGGGGGCGATCGGACAAGCCGGTGTAGACAATCATTGCGGTGCCGCTTTGGCCCTGTTGGGAACGGAAGTACACGCGATCACGGGCGCTCATCACGGCCCTTTTCAGCATTACCGGATGAGCGCGATAAACCCCGGTCACTGGGAAGCGGTAGCGAACGTCGATGGGAGCGGAACCTATCCGAGTGTAGTCGCCGATCGCGCGGGCCGGTTGCATCTGGCCTATCGGTCCCGGCTAACACAGTGGACACTGGACTATTGCCGTTGGGAGAACCAGCAGTGGTCGGCCCCGCAAACACTGGTGGTCGCCGAAAAGCCGGGCTACATTTACTGGACCAATGCATTGGCGGCTACCCCCGATGATGGGATTCATCTTGTTTTTGGAAACACCCGGGTGGATGCGGACGAGGCGCTCTTTTACGGGGCCTCGCATATCGCGTCGCACGACGGCGGGATTACCTGGCGCGACGATACCAACACCCCCCTTTCCCCGCCGGCCACGGTTTCGGCCATTCCGCTCATCCCGGATGCCATGACGGGTGATCGCGTGCAATCCCATTCAGACCAACAGGCACACCGTGACCCCGGGCCCCATCATTTTCATTATCAGCAGATGCTCCTTTCCAATCCTGTCATGACACCTGACGGTGTGCTGCATGTGGTGCTCCACAACGGCTTGACCGGCACGGCGTACCTGATGAGTTATGAGAGCAAAGGCAGCTGGACCCACCGTCCGCTATCAGTACCTACCGACCCCCTTGGCAGCCGCGCCCGTATCCACATGCAGTCCTCACTCGCGGTTACCCCGGATGGGGGCTTGCGCGCTGCGCTGATGATCGCGCCCACCGACGACTGTGTGTGGGGACCGCCGGGAACAGACATTGTACTGCTGGAGATGGACGCGAAGGCCGCGACGCCCAGGTGCATTTTCATGACGCCCAGCCCGCCTGATTGTGCACGCTGGCTCCCCGCGCAACCGCAGGGCGGGCCACCCCCGTCCGGACACGCGCTGCCGCTTCTTTATACCCAAGGTCGCAACGCGGGCGGATTCAGCCGGAACAAGAACACAACGCGAACCGACGTCATCCTGGCCCTGCCCGACTAGCCGTAGTATCCACTCTCAACACGGCTGGGGGGATGTATTCCCTCCGCCCGCGCCCGGAGCGGTGCGGCCAGATACGGTTCGCCACCATGGACACACTGATCCAGCACTAGGCCGTCATCCCAGTGCGCCACTACAAAACTGGCCTCGCTGCCTGCCGACAAATCAGGCAGGTCAATGCCGGCGATTCGCGCCGGGATTTGGCTGCACAAGCGCCAGGCCGCCGGTAAATCAAAGCCCAGGTGCCGCACCAGAAATTCGACCCCGGCATCCAACTGGAACCAGGCGCCGGAAAGGATTTCGCTGTCGACCAAATGCATGTAGCCTTCCGCCGTAATCACGAATTCGGCACCGCCTGCGCGCCGATAGGTTCCCGGCGGCATGCCGGCATGGCCACTGGCATCGGAAACGAGGAAGCACCGCCTTTCCGTCTTGGCGGCCAAAGCCGCCCGCACCAGATCGGGAGGCAAATGAAAGCCGTCACCAATCAAACCCAAACACAATTCGGGATGGGCGAGGTAGGACCATAAGGGATTGCGATGCCGGT
This sequence comes from Kiritimatiellia bacterium, assembly GCA_007134175.1. Classification (GTDB taxonomy): domain Bacteria; phylum Verrucomicrobiota; class Kiritimatiellia; order SLAD01; family SLAD01; genus SLLF01. Next base: position 10,603 of record SLLF01000075.1, read on the forward strand.
GTATTTGCGGTGGCGCCCCGTTACCAAAATGGGTCACCAAGGTGGCCCCCCGGGCCACCGCCGTCGCGACGGTCGCTGCATCAGGGCCGGCGTGCCCTAGGGCAATCTGCACCCCTGCCGCCACCACCTGTTCGATGAAGGTCAGCGCGCCCGGCTGCTCGGGCGCCACGTTGACGGCTCGTATCCGTCCGCCGCTGGCCTCCATGATCCGGTGGAAATAGTCGATATCCGGCGGACGCACCCAGTCGGGCACATGCGCCCCCCGCCAGCCGGCAACGGGCGAAATGAAAATGCCTTCATGAAAGATGCCCGTGAACAGGGTGTTTTCATCCGGGTGCGCGCTCAACCATTGGTCCAGCGCCTTGGCCGTACACAGTAGCTTGTCGCCCGGATAGGTGGTCAACGTCGCCCAACACCGGCCCACGCCATGCTGCCGGAGGTGGCGGGCAACACGGGGCAGTTTTCCGGCCACATCATCGTGCAGTTCGTTGTAGGCGACCCCCATACTGCCGTTGTGTTGGAGGTCAACCAGCACCGGAAACAGCCAGGGCGAATCCGCGGCAGGCTCGACTTCGCGCACGGAGTCGATCCGCTTACCAATCACGTTCAGCTCAACATAGCTCCCGGCCGCTAACCGCCCCGTATATAACGTGCTCATACGCGTTCTCCACTCGTTGGCCCGGCGCTACCCGCCCTGCTTTGAAGTGACACTTTCGGTCCGCGCCGGGTCGACTCGCGCACGATCAGGCGCGGCTCAATCACGCGTTCAGGCCGGTTCCCCGCCCCATCCAGCAACAGCAAGAGCGCTTCGCGGGCATAGTCTTCGTGCTGCTGGTCCACCGTCGTCAGGTTCGGTTCAATTACGGTAGCCAAGTCAAGATTGTCGTAGCCGCTAACCGCCACCGCTTGCGGCACGCGCCAACCATGCTCGTTCAGACGCTGAATAAAACGGACGGCCCAAATATCGTTGGAGGCGATCAGGGCGTCAATCCGACCGTGGTCCACTAACTTCCGGATCGCATCGTCCAGGTGCTCCGCATGCGGGCGTGAAGCTGAACCAGCCCCGGCCCAGATCAGGCCGGGCTTGATCTTCCGACCGGCGGCGGCCAAGGTTTCCTTATAGGCCTCGCGACGAATCTGCATCAGGCGGTCGTCGAGGTTGAACAATTCGAGGCCGATCCGGCGGTAGCCCTGCTTCAGCATATGCTCGACCACCAGCTTGACGCCGCAGAACGTATCCACGCGCACGCACTTGTCCCCAGGACGCAGCGGGCGGCCGTGGTAGACGGCGTTGGCGTCCCGGGGAATCAAGCGTCGCAGCAACCGGTCATGCCGGGCGGTTACATCGAACAGCAGAATCATACCGTCCACCGCTCGGTTCTGGAAGTCGGCAAGGTATTCGCCCAGCCGCGCCGCGTTGCCTTGAACCCCGCCGACCAGCAAGCGCACACCGCGCGCGGCGGCCACCTGCTCGATGGCCATTACCCGGTCGCTCATCACCGCCCTGTTCGCCGTATCCAGTAAAACGCCGACCATACCGCTCTTGACGCCCTTTAACTGCCGAGCCGCCTGGTTCGGGCGATACGCCATGGCGGTGGCGATCCGCCGGATACGCGTCTCCACGGTTGCGGACACGCGGACCCGGTCGGCTCCCGTGCCCAGTAACACCCTGGCCACCGCCGTGCGCGAAACCCCCGCTTGTTCCGCAATATCGACCAACCGCACGCGTGGACGGTTGCCAATGCGCTGCGGCCCCCGCGCCTCCGTTTTGGATTTTTGCTTTGACATCCCTACCAGCATGCATTAGATGTCTCGTGAAATCAAATTCTATTCAATGGGAGTGATGCATGAAAATAGCTACACACGACACGAAAGCCGACTTGGGTAAAGCGGCGGCCAAAGAAGGGGCGCGGTTGATTCGAGAGGCCATTGCGGCGAAAGGGAGCGCCAACATCATCGTGGCCACGGGCGCCTCGCAATTCGAGACCATTGAGGCCCTGATTCGCGAACCCGATGTGTCATGGCACAAGGTGAATTTCTTTCATTTGGATGAATATGTCGGCATGCCGATCGACCACCCGGCGTCGTTCCGGAAATACCTTTGGGAACGGTTGCATCAGCGGCTACCCTTGCCGCCCCGCCTTTTTTGTTATCTTGACGGCGAAGGCGACCCGCAAGCCGAGTGTCGCCGGGCCGGCGCCTTGATCACGCAACACCCCATAGACGTCTGCTTCGCGGGCATCGGGGAGAACGGGCACCTGGCCTTTAACGATCCGCCGGCCGACTTCGATGTCGAGGGTCCCTATTTGGTGGTGGGCCTGGACGACGACTGCCGTCGCCAGCAGTTGGGAGAAGGCTGGTTCCCGACGCTGGAGGATGTGCCGCGCCAGGCGATTTCAATGAGCATCAAGCAGATCATGAAGTCGGCGCACATCATCCTGGCCGTACCGGACCAACGCAAGGCCAACGCGGTCCGAACCTGCCTGCAGGGCCCGGTAACGCCGGACGCGCCGGCTTCGATTGTGCTGGACCATCCTTCGTGCCAGCTCTTTTTAGACCAGGAATCCGCGGCGCTGCTCACCTGATGAGACCGGTTCCTTCAGGGTATGTGGATCTGCAAGTCAATGGGTACGGCGGCGTGGATTTTACGTCGCCGGATTTGACCTTGGACCAGATTCATGACGTCACTCGCGCGCTGGCAGCGGTGGGGGTAGCGGCGTATTGTCCGACCGTGATCACGGCGCCCGAGGAGATATACCGACGGAACTTCCCGTTGATCGCCCGCGCCATGCGTGATCCACAGTGGGGCGATGCACTGTTGGGTATCCATTTGGAAGGGCCCTTCTTCGCGCCCGCTGCGGCCGGGGCGCACCCGCAGGATCAGCTCCGGGAGCCGAATGAGGAGGCGTTTCAACGCTGGAACGAGTGGGCGGAAGGCCGGATTGTACTGCATACGCTGGCCCCTGAACGACCGGGTGCCGTTCCGTTAATAAAGACTCTCACCGCCCAAGGCATCGTCTGTTCCCTGGGCCATCACCTGGGCGGGACGGATGCCATCCGCCGGGCGGTACAGGCGGGGGCACGTTGCTGCACCCATTTAGGGAACGGGATCCCGCTTCAAGTACATCGCCATTGCAACCCGATCATAGATCAACTCGCGGAGCCGGACCTCCAGGTGATGTTCATTCCGGACGGGCAGCACATCCCGCTCAACGTGATCCGTTTAATCAAATCCACCAAGCGGATCAACCAGTTGATCGCGGTCAGCGATTGCGCCCCCATCGCCGGGTTGCCGCCCGGCCCGTATACGCTATGGGGGGAACCGGTCCAACTGACAGCGGAGCGGGGCGTGCGCCAGCACGACGGCGAGTCCCTGGCCGGCTCGGCCTGGCATTTGAGCGCTTGCTTGCAGTGGCTGCAGGAAACCAGACTTTTCACGGAGGACGAATTGATGGACATGGGGCGCCACAATCCCTTGCGGCTCATCGGATTGCATACATAGGAAAGGAAGACACGTGAACAAGAAGAAATTTGCGATAGCCGGACTCGGGGTGCGGGGGATCCATCAGTTTGTGCTGCCGTTGCTTGGGCGGGGTCTTCCCGATGACCCCGTGTTTACAGACCGGGCGGAGTTGGTCGGCATTCTCGATCCCGATCGCGACCGCGTGGCGGCGTTTCTCGGCCATATGGGCGTAGACATCCCCTGGTATCCGGAACGCGCCACGAAGCGGATGTTGGCGGAAACCGGGGCGGATACGTTGATTGTCACCGGCACTGACGCCTCCCACTGCCGCCATATCCTGCGCGGCCTTGAGCAAGGGTGCGACGTGATTGTCGAGAAACCGATGGTCATCAGTGCGCGCGAGGTGCGGCGGGTACAGGCGGCGGAGCTGCGCAGCGGACGCCAGGTGCGGGTCGCGCACAACCTGCGTTACACCCCCACCCATCGCAAGCTCAAGCGCATGATCATGGAGGGTTTGCTGGGACGAATCGTAAATATCGAATTCACCTACAACCTGGATACGTGGCACGGTTCTTCCTACTTCTACCGCTGGAACCGCTCCCGCGCGCATTCGGGCGGACTATCCATCCATAAATCATGCCATCACTTCGACCTGATCAACTGGCTATTGGACGATATTCCCGAGACGCTGTTCGCCACGGGCGGCCGAGCCTACTACGGACCGGAAGGGGCTTTGCGACCGCGCAACGCTCAAGGGAAACCGCTGGATCCAGTTGAGGAACGGCGACAGTGCCCCGTATTCCAGACACACTACGCGGATAAGAACGATCCGGCCGCCGCTGCACCGGCTACCGGGTGGGACAAATTCAAGCTGCCGTACGATGTTATATATCCTCCGGAGCAACGCCGCTATATTTATGACGACGCCATCGATGTTGAGGACCATTACGCTGTGACGGTGGCGTATCGTTCAGGAACATGCCTGACCTATTCCTGTAACTTCTGCACGCCTTGGGAAGGTTATATCCTGGGGATCAACGGCACGAAAGGCCGCGTGGAAATCAAGCATCACTCGGATCCGGACCCCACGGGCAAAAGCCAACCGAAACCAACAGCCGGGCGGATTGTTTTCTACCCCCTGTTTGGGGGGCAGCAGGTTTTCGAAATCCCTCCAGTGGCCGGCGGACACGGGGGGGCCGATGGGATGGCCAAAGAGGATTTGCTGGGGACACCGTCAGCCGAGTCCCGGGAGTTGCAGCTTGTCGCCGGCAGCGAAGCGGGCGGGCACGCCATCGCGATGGGGGAAGCCGTGGTGCGCTCAATAAAGAACAAGCGCCAGGTGGCCATCGGCAAATTGTTGCCCCAAGGCTAGCGCACATAGCAACTTATCGATTACTCATCATTTCCGAGCAGAAGGCTAAACAAACGGCACTAGCGTGCCTGCATCTAAACCCCTTGGAGGAGATCGCGATGCAGGCAAATATGGACAGAACGTCAAAAGCCGATCTGCACATACACAGTAAATACTCAAATCGCCCCAGTGAATGGTTTCTGCGCAAGATCGGGGCGCCTGAAAGTTTTGTAGAACCCAAGGCTCTGTACGAAAACTGTCGTCGGCGCGGCATGGATTTCGTGACCATTTCCGATCACAACACGATCAACGGTGCCTTGGAAATCGCCGATCAGCCCAACACATTCATTTCCTGCGAAGTAACGACGTACTTTCCCGAGGACGGATGCAAGATCCACTTCCTTGTTTACGGCATCACGGAGCATTGGTTCCACGAAATCGACGCCCTGCGTCCCAATATCTATGAGTTGCGCGAATATGTTCTCGACAACCGTATTATTCATTCCGTCGCCCACCCGCTCTTTCGTATCAACGACCGACTTACCATTGATCATTTCGAAAAACTATTGCTTCTCTTCAATCGCTTCGAGGGCATCAACGGATCCCGTTGCCATCGCGCCTGCGCTTTAGCCAATGCGGTGATGGAGCAACTGACGCCGGAAATGATTACGGCCATGGCCGACCGGCACGGCATTGAATGGCATGGCGACACCCCGTGGAAGAAGACGTTTACGGCCGGGAGCGATGATCATAGCGGTCTATATGCCGCCAACGCCTTTACCGTCACCCCCCACGCCCTATCCGGTGAAGAATTTCAAGCCGGTGGGCGTAGTTTCCATTCCGGAATATCCGGACCAGAGATTGGCGTTCCCCCCGTTCCTCGACATCCTGGAATACATTGAGCGGGAGGAATTCGATGAGGTTATCATCTCCACGCCGGGGCCCCTAGGCTTGGCGGCCCTGGCGGCCAGCCGGCTCTTCGGGTTGGACGTGAAAGGGATCTATCACACGGATTTCCCCAGATACATCCAGCATTTCACGGACGACGAAGCATTGGGCGAAATGACGGCCGGCTATATGTCCTGGTTCTACGGCAACATGCAGACAGTCTTTGTGTCCAGCGCGGCATACCGGACCCAGTTGATGGACTGGGGGATTCCTCGCGAACGACTTGTGGATTTGCCGCACGGCGTTTCCCTTGAACGGTTCAGCCCGGATTATCGTGATCTCGATTTCTGGTCCCGGTTCAATGTGAACGGGGGGTTCAAATTCCTCTATGTCGGCCGCGTCTCCCGTGAAAAGAATCTGGAAGCCCTGTTCAAGGCGTTTCTGGAACTGGAGGACCAGGAACCCGGTGCCACGCTGATTGTGGTGGGAGATGGCCCCCACTTCGAGGAGCTCAGCAAAGGATACCCGCAGGCCAATATCGTGTTTACCGGCTGCCTGCGCGATGAAGCCCTGTCCCGCGCCTATGCCGGTGCCGATGCCTTTGTCTTTCCTAGCCTCACCGATACGTTTGGCAATGTTGTCCTGGAAGCGCAGGCCAGTGGCCTTCCCGCGATCGTGGCCAATGAAGGCGGCCCACGCGAAATCATCCTGGACGGTGAAACCGGCTGGGTGGTCGACCCGCGTGAGTCCGGTGCCTGGACCGCGGCCATGCGCCGTGTCATGCGCGACGCAAGTGCACGACAACGCATGGCGGAACGCGCCCGTGAACATGCCCGCACCCACGACTGGGGACATGCCCTGAACTGCTTCCTGCAACGGGGTCAGCGGGCGTAAGCATGGTGTCCCCCGACTTCCGGACGGATGATCCGTAGCATGCAATGGCGAATTGTCGACGGGATCGGGCCGTTTTTTCGCAACGTAAGCGGCCGCCGCATCAATTGGTCCAAGATCCCGTTCGCCGCCCTTGAACAAGACGGCATACTCTCCCGCGAAACGATGCGTGTGTGCAGCACTGACTTTAAACAATTCGTCACGAAAGCCGCCGCGCTGGGTTTCAACAGTATCACCCTGGATGATCTGGCCCATCTCGTGCCGGTTCCGGCATACGATGCCGTGCTGGCCGACAAGATAGAGACCTATCGAACGTGGTACCGCGCCCTGATCGGTGAGGCCGAACGGGCCGGTCTCGTGGTGTTCATTACCACGGACGTCATGTTCTACAACGCAACGTTGCGCGACCAACTGAAAGGCAACCTCGACCGGGTCGCGAATTTTTTAGCTAGGGCGCTGGACAATCTGTTGCGCGACTTCCCCACGCTGGCCGGCATCATTACCCGGGTGGGCGAGGCCGACGGCATGGATGTCGAAGGCGACTTCCACAGCGAATTGGCGCTGCGCACGCCCCGCCATGTACGTCAGTTACTAAAGACCTTGCTGCCGGTCTGCGAACAGCATGAGCGGACATTGATATTCCGCACCTGGAGCGTTGGGGCCTTCGCCATCGGCGATTTGATGTGGAACCGGACCACCTGCGCCCGCGCATTTGAGGGCATCGACAGCCCGGCCCTGATTGTTTCGCACAAGTGCGGGGAATCCGATTTCTTTCGCTATCTGCCGCTCAACAAGCAGTTTTTCCGGGGACGCTATAAGAAGTTAATAGAGCTGCAGGCGCGCCGGGAATACGAGGGGTTCGGCGAATACCCCTCGTTCATCGGCTGGGATTATGAAAACTACGCTCGCCTACTGCGCGGCCGCCCGGATATCGCCGGGTTCAGCGTGTGGTGCCAGACGGGCGGCTGGACATGGTTCCGGCGCCGCACCTTCCTGGAGCCGGGCAGTCTTTGGAACGAGATCAATACCGTGGTAACGTTCGATCTGTTCGCGCGCGGATGGACCGTGGAGCAGTCAGTGGGGGCCTATGTTCGGCGAGAGTGGCCCCGCATCCCCGTCGACCGGGTGCTGGTCTTTTTACGGCTTTCGGATGAAGTCATCAAGGAACTGCTTTATATCGACCAGTTTTCGCAGCGCAAGCTGTTCTTCCGCCGCGTCCGCGTCCCCCCGCTTTTGTGGGTGTTCTGGGATCATATTA
>SLLF01000289.1 GCA_007134175.1 Kiritimatiellia bacterium
CGGTATGCTCAATGCCGCGTTCGCCGCCAAGCGACCGGCGGTCTTCTTTTATCCCAAGTCGTTGCTGAATGACCGCGACCGTCAGACCTCAACCGACGTAGCACGCCAATTTGTCCCCATCGGCTGCGCGCGCCGGGTGCGGGCGGGGCGCGACCTGACCCTGGTCTGCTGGGGCAGTACCGTCCCTATCGGAGAACAAGTGGCAGTGGCGCTGGCGGCGGCGGACCGGCAAACGGATCTAATCGACTTACGGGTGTTGTATCCGTGGGATGAGGAGATGTGCCTCGAATCGGTACGGCGCAGCCAACGGCTGCTGGTGATCCACGAGGACAACCGTACGTGCGGGCTCGGTGCGGAAATCGTCGCACAGCTCGCGGAAGCGGCCGGCCCGGACGTACGCGTAGCCCGCGTCACGCGGTCCGACACCTACGTCCCCTTCAACTATTCGAATCAACTTGCGGTGTTGCCCTCATTCCGGCGTGTACTGACCGCTGCAGCCCGCTTGCTGGATCTCGACCTCGAATGGCGCGCGGCGGCCCAGCAAGCGCCCGGCCGCTTTACCGTGAACGCCATCGGCAGCAGCCCTTCGGACGAGGTGGTAACGGTAATGGAACTGACGGTAAAAGTAGGCGATGCACTGGCCGCCGGAGATTTAATTGCCCAGGTGGAAGCCGACAAAGCGGCCATGGAAATCGCCGCGCCCGTCGCGGGTAACGTTATTGAGGTGCACGGTGTCGCAGGCAAGCAACAGCGCGTCGGCACCCCGCTGGTCACCTTGTCGGTGGCCGAAACCCATACCCGCCGCGCCGACCCGGACGCGGACGCCATTCCTGTGTTGACAGCGCGTACACCCACTGCCGCGCCGACCCCGCAACGCACAGTGCGCACGCGCCACACGACGGATTGGCAGTATGTGTCCCTGCCGATTGCCGTGCTGGGATCCCTGCGTTTGACCAATCAGGACCTCATGGCAGGTACCGATTCCAACTGGACCTCTGAGGATGTCATCCAGCGGACGGGCATCGAAGAACGCTACTGGATTGGCCCGGACGAATCCGTCGTCTCGTTGGGGGTAACGGCCACCCGCAAGTTGCTGCACACTGCGGGCCTGCAGTTGGATGACCTAGACGCGCTGGTTTGCAGCACGGGCACTCCGCCCTCCATAACGCCGTCCCTGGCGTGCCGGATACTACATACGCTGGGCGAAGAAAATGGCCAGAGCGGTGCCGAGGTCCAAGCCCACGACATCAACGCCGCCTGCTCCGGCTACCTCTACGCCTTGCAGCAAGCCCACGATATTTGCTGTGCTCGCGGTGGCGGCCGCGTGCTGGTGTTGACGGCGGAGACGCTGAGCAAAACCCTTAACCCCGCCGATCCCGTCACCCGCTTTCTGTTTGGCGATGCGGCCACCGCCACTTTGGTCACAGACCAACCGTTACCCGGCGGTGCCCGCTTCCGCCGCCCGGTTTGCTCCGCCCGCGGCGAGCCGGAACAGATCCTCTATGTGCCGTTTATGAACCAGACGGCAGACTGGCTGCAGATGGAGGGCAAGACGGTTTTCAAGGTTGCGGTCCGTAAGATGGTCGACATCCTGACGCAGGCCTGCGGCGAGGCGGGGCTGGCCTTGGACGAGCTCGATTTAATCGTGCCGCATCAAGCCAATGAGCGGATCATCGACGCCATCCGGCGCATCCTCAAAGGGCCGCCCGTGGACGTCTTCACCCACATCCGGCGGTACGGTAACACCAGCTCCAACTCCATACCGCTGGCGCTGTCCGAGGTCTTACCCACCCTGGATACCCAACGCCCGCAGCGCATTGGCCTGTGCGCGTTCGGCGGCGGCTTCACCTTCGGCTCCGCCCTGCTGGAAACGACGCCCTCTTGAGGCAATGCCGGTGGTGCTGCAACCCGCTTGCCTGGACCGCCCGGTCGACCGTGTGGTCTGGGACTGGAACGGCACCCTATTTGACGACGCCTGGCTCTGTGTGGACGTCATGAACACCCTGCTGCGTGAACACGATCTGCCGGAAATGACCCTGCCCCATTATCAGCGCATCTTCGATTTCCCCGTGGAGACCTACTACCGCCGGCTGGGGTTCGATTTTGCACACGCTTCCTTCGAAGAGCTGGGGACCTTGTTCATCCGTCGCTACGAGCAACGCAAATGGGAGTGCCAATTGCACCGCGGCGCCCGCGACTTGCTCAACGCATTAGCCGCTCGCAACATCCCCCAAGTCCTACTCTCGGCGTACGAGCAATCCACGTTGGACCAACTGGTGTCGCATTTCGCGCTGGATGATTACTTCGAATCCGTGCTCGGACATCCCGACCACTATGCGGCCGGCAAGACCGAACGCGGTCGACGCTGGGCTGCGGAGACCGGGGAAGATCCCTCCCGTTTCCTATTCATCGGCGATACGGCCCACGACGCAGACGTCGCGCGCGCGGTCGGCGCCCAGTGCATGCTCGTCGAGGGCGGCAACCAGGACCGGGACCGGTTGGCCGCCTGCGGGGTTCCCTTGTTTCCGGATCTGCGAGGGCTGGAAACCTCCTTATTCGGCGGGGCTATTCAACCCGACTGAACTCGAATTGCTCGCGCACATTCGTGTGGAAATAGCGACCCGGCGATTCGCTGGTCACCAATCCCGTATGCACCGCTTCCGGCACCCCGTGATAGATGTACGACTCACCGGTCTCGCGGAAGACCACCGTCAAGTCCTGCACGGCCGGATTATAGCCGACATGACTGATCACGGTGGAATCGATTTCCACCAGCGCCACCGGTCGTTCACCCGGATCGGTACACGCCGTCCATAGCATCAACGTCATGCCGGCCACCAGCCAACACATCCCCGGCCTTTTCATTTTTTTTACTATTTTCATTTGCATCCCTCCTGAAACACATCAACCGACACGGCGAACACGACACCATCATCCACCGCAATGTTACGACAAAGACTACGCAGCATATGGCGGTCATGTCGAGCAAAGTTGAGGAACGTATTCCAGTGACAAGCCGATCATCCCCATATTTAGCTTTCACGATCCCGCATCGCTTCGCTATATTGTCTTGCACGCTACCGCGTCACTGTCGGTGCGCATAACCATAGCTGCATGAATGCATAAGGAAACATAAGATGAAGAAGCCAAACCCGTCTCACGAGGTTATGAAACCCTACAAGGGCAAACAGACCATGCACCAGAGCAAGTCGGCCCGGGAGGAGCGCCGCTGGCAAAAGCCGCTGGAGTATGCCCGCCATGTGATGGAAGATACGGCGGCCCGTGTCGACGCGTCGCGACGGTTGTTTCCCTATCGGTTTCTGCGCGGGGACTGTCATGCGCATACCCAGCACAGTGACGGGATCGGCACCGTGGCGGAAATGGCCGAGATGGTACGGGCCGCAGGTCTGGACTTCCAATACATAACGGATCATTGGGGATTGACGCAGACACCGGAATGCAAACAGCACGGTTTATGGGTGGGACAGGAACCGGGTACCGAATATCATCATTTGGGCATTCTGGGCTTACGTTCCACGTTTGAACCCGAACGTAACCTGCTGGCCGATTACGCGCGGGTAAAGCAGATGAAAGGGGTCCCGTTTATTCCGCATCCGGCCGGCTGGTGGCCCCGCAAAGTCTACACCGCAGCACAACGGCAGGCCTTGTTCACCCTACCCGCCCCTTTCCTTATGGAAATCATCAATGGCGCCAATATGATCGGAAAGGCCTTTGATTACACCGACGAGGCCGCGGTGGAAGTCTGGGACGAATTGCTGACCGCCGGACGCCAGGTACACGCCATGGGGAACACCGACAGTCACAGTCCGCACGGTATCGGCACCGTGTGGAACGGCGTATGGGCGTCCCGGTGCGACGAAGCGACGATACTCAAGCGGTTGCAGGCGGGACGGATGTTTGTTTCCGAGGGCCCGTTGTTGCACCTGACCGTTGGTTCAACCGGGATGGGAAGCCGGGTAAAGGACCGGCGCCAAGCCGGTCCGGTCAAACTCACGGTGGTCGATTCACGCGGCCTGCTGCGGGTACGGCTGGTGGCGGACGGTCGGGTACGGCGTACCTGGCACATGGACGGTGAGCCCGTAATGAAGCAGTCCCTGACGCTGCCACGGTATGCGCGGACCTATATCCGGATTGAAGCTATCGCGATAGACGGCAAGCGCGGGTACACCAATCCGGTTTATCTGGGCCGCCCTTAACCAACCGCGATAAGCAACAGCCCGATGGTGACCACCACTGTCCCGACCAGCTTGGGGCGGTACGCCTTTTCCTTAAGGAATAGGATGCCCGCTACGGTGCCCAGCGGAATGCTCAATTGCCGGAACCCTACGACATAACTGACATTGTCGGCATACGCGAGGGCCAACAGGACCATGGCGTAGGCTAGGTAAATAATTAGACCGGCCAGGACCGGCCAGTAGCCGGCCGCGCGCACCGTTGGCCAAATGGTTTTCCAACGACGGGGCTGGAAGAGCATATAGACACTGAGCCAGCAATGGGCGCAAAACGCCTGCAGGCCGCCATACATTAGCGTCAGGGTAAGCTTTGACGCCCCGCCGGGGGCGGTCTGCCTAAGCAGGCGCAAAGCTTCATCGTCGATGATCGAATAACCGGCCGTGCCCCAAGCCGCCACGAAAGCCAGGACACACGCGCCATTCAGGTAATGGCGAAAGTGTATATGGCCAAAACGATGGAGCGGAATGAGGAAACAGCCGCCGACCACCAGCACAATCCCAGCTACGCACCAAGAGGAGACCTCGTCTCCGCGGCCCATTAGGGTGGTCACCCAAAACACGACAATGACCGGGGACGAGCGCGCCAGTGGATAGGCGACCGAGATGTCGCCGGCGCGATAGGCACCGGCCAATCCTATGTAATATAAGGCCATGCAGAAACCGGTGGCCACCAGGTATATCCAGACCTGCGGGGGGAACGCCGCCAGCGCCTGTGGCTGCAACCAGACGAACGGGCTGAGCAGTACGGCACCGCTAATCGTGGCTACCCAGAAGAATAGCGGGTGCGGATGACATTTCTTGCTCAGCAGGTTCCACACCGCGTGCATGGTCGCGGAAACAAGAATCAAAAGGATAGCGATGGTGGACATGGGGACGCAGTTTGCCAGAAGGCTTACCATTGTCAATCAATCCGCATACCCCGAGCCGATTGCGCTGTTGTAAAGGTGCGTGAATAGAGGCTGAAATGAGGGTGGTTAATGTCGATCCCCCCGATTGACCTCGAAAACCCCAATATTTTTGAGTGGAGGACGAGAAAAAGCGGATATTTCGACCACCACGAGCTTGACGCGGGGATGGTTCGTGATGATTGCACCGGCGA
>SLLF01000333.1 GCA_007134175.1 Kiritimatiellia bacterium
ACCGCAGCGCTGGCGTTGCTGGGCAGCCCACGCTGGCGGCAGGGGGCGGCGTTGCTTTTGTCAGGCTTGCTGGGTGCGTTTGTGGTCGCCATGATCACCAATCTGGCACAAGGCGCCGAAATCACCTGCGGTTGTTTCAGTCACGCCCCGGACACGGAACTGTTGACGTGGCGCCACGTGGGACGTAATTTCGGCTTCCTGCTGCTGGCCGCAGTCGTGCTGGCGGAATAGCCCCCGGGACGGAGAGCGTATGAACACCATAGCAGTTCATGGGAATCGAAGTTCTAATCCCATTGAGGCGCCCCACCTATCCGACGTTGACATCATGGCGAATCAAGACGGTATTATCGATGGGTGGCGGGTACTTCGCCTAATCGTTTTCATCCTCCCCATGAGTATCCCATCCGTGTTATCGGATGCTGGCCCATGTTGCCAGAATCACGCCCAGGTCGGCGAAGATGTGCGAGATCACTGGAACCGTAAGGCCCTGGCTCTTGCGGCATAGCCATGTCCATGCGAATGATGCTCCTGCTAGCACACCGAAACAAAGCATAAGCCCAGGGAGCGTGAGCAATGGCCATAAGACGATCATGTGGTATCCCGCGAAGACGAAATGAAACCGCGCGCCGTGTTCCCGGAGGGGGTTCCAGTGCCGTTGTTCCAATACCGGGTGAACCACACCGAAATACGGAATCATCAATATCAGAGATGGACCCGACAGGTGATAGGTCGCCAACCAAGCCACGAGGTCTGTACGGGTGATAACCGGGAGCAGGACGTACACCAGGGGACCTGTCAGAACCGCTGGGCATGCGAGCAAGAAATACTGGCGTGAGCGTGGTAGACGCCGTTTTCGCAAGCGATCCCGATTCCACAATAGAATCTGGGCGTGGTAGGCAAGGATAGCCAACCAGGCATTCGGCCAAACACACCAGAACAACAGCACGGCGATATAGGGTGCCAAGGCTTGGACGTACTGTTTCGTAAAACCCTTAATCACGTGAAATACCTCGCGCCTATTGTATTCGCGACAGATCCATGACCTTTGCCCCAAACCGTCGATGCGTAGACCCGTAACATGATGCGTCCGCACGCAAAACCGCAAGCTGCCGTCCATAGTAATACGCCCGGGGTTGTTTTGAAAGATTGACCGCGCCGGAAGAATGGGCCAACGTGGTGGCGGAATAGAGCCCTTGGCTGTTGCCAGCCGCTAATGGAGTAACAACATGGCATGGCGTATGAGCGAATTTACGAGGAAGAACGGGAAAAGATTCGCCAGGAGCGTGGCGAGCCGGAGCCGGAACCACTGACACCGGAGCAGGAGGCCGAGCAGGCGGCCTGGATCGAGGAGATGACAACCCAGGAGGTCACCGTATGAGCTGGAACCCTGCCATGATGCCGATGTGTCCGGACGAGTCCACAATGGACGCGATCGAGACGTTGATTATACCGCGCGCGCGGGATCTGGGGGCCTTTGAGGTCCGGCGCGCGTTGCCGGCACCCAAGCGCCAGATGGTGGGGCCGTTCATCTTCTTCGACCAGGTCGGCCCGGCTGAATTCCTGACCCAGCAGGGCATTGATATTCGACCGCATCCCCATATCGGTTTGTCCACGGTGACCTACTTGTTCCAGGGTGAATTCCAGCACCGCGATTCCATCGGCCACAACCAGATCATCTATCCCGGTGCGGTGAACTGGATGACGGCAGGCCGCGGGGTGACGCATTCCGAACGAACCAGCCAGCAAACCCGCGCCCACCCGCATGCCTTGTACGGAATCCAAACCTGGGTTGCCTTGCCGGAAGACGAGGAAGACGCGCCGCCGGATTTTGAGCATCAGGAGAAAGAGGCCTTGCCGTTTATGGAGGCCGAGGGGAAGCGGCTGCGGCTTATTCTCGGCACCGCCTATGGTCAACGTTCACCGGTGCGCACATCGTCGGACATGTTCTATCTCGACGCCGCGCTGGAACCGGGCGCCGTGTTGCCGTTGCCCGACGATCACGAAGATCGCGGGCTGTACGTGCTGGAAGGTCAAGTCCGTGTGGCCGGCACTGATTTCTCTGCCGGCCGCATGATGGTGTTCCGCCCGGGCGACTCGTTGGCCGTGCAAGCCGGCCCGCAGGGCGCCCGCCTGATGTTGCTGGGCGGTGCGACGCTGAATGGTCCGCGCTACATCTGGTGGAACTTCGTCTCGTCCTCGCAGGAGAAGATCGAAGCGGCCAAGGCCGCCTGGCGCGCAGCGGATTGGGATCAAGGCTTTTTCCAACTGCCTCCGGACGACCGCGACGAATATGCCACCGCACCGGAAGACCGTTAGCCCCGCACCGCCCGCTACTTGATCCCGGCGCTAAGGTCGCTGGTGACGATGTGGCGCTGGGCGAAGCGGAAGATGAGCAGCACCGGTACCGTGGCCATGACCGCGCAGGCGAGGATGGCACCCCACTGAATCGGCGGCTCGGTAAAAAGATTGGCCAGGCTGATTTGCACGGTGCGGGTTTCGGCGCGGGTGCAGACGACCAGCGGCCAGATAAAGTCGCTCCAGTGCGTAAGCACATCGAGAACAATCACCGTTGCCAACGCCGGCTTAATGGACGGCAGTGCAATGTTCCAATAGATTCGCCACCAACCGGCCCCGTCCACGCGCGCGGCTTCTTCCAGCTCGGTGGGCAGCGACAAAAAATGCTGGCGCAGGAAGAAAACGTTGATGGCCTTGGCGCTGAACGGAAGAATCAGCGCCCCCAGCGTCGCGGCGTAACCACCGGTGAGTTGAAGGTCGCGGGCGGTGAGGAACAGCGGAATCACGAGCACTTCGATCGGCAGGATCAACAGCACCAGTACCAACGCAAAGAGCAGGTCGCGGCCGGGAAAGGAAAAGCGGGCAAAGGCAAAAGCGGCCATGGAGTTGATGAACAGGCCGAACCCGATGATCCCGATGATCTGCAACAGGGAATTGAGCAGCGCCTGTCCGAAGCGGGCGCGACGCCAGGCGGCCATATAATGGTTCACCGTCAACGCCTCCCACTCGAGCCAAACCGCCGGGCCGGTTTGAAAGATCATGGGTTCGGGCCGGAACGAGGCGTGCAGCATCCAGGCCAGCGGCAGGAGGAACAGCCCCGCCACCACCCCACTCAATAGCCATCCCGCCCAGCGCTTCATGCGGCCCCCCGGCGTTGCACGTGATACTGGGCCCAGGTAATGACGGCGACGAGCAACAGGAACAGGACCGCTCCGGCGCTCGCTAAACCCAGGTCGCGATTGAGAAAGGTGGTTTCGTAGATGTATTGAATCACCGACAGGGTCCGGTCCTGCGGCCCCCCGCGGGTCATCAGGTACGGCTGCACAAACAGGCGGAAGGCCAAAATTGTGGTGGCGGTCATGACGAAGACGATACTGTGTCGCATACCGGGCACAATGACGTACCAAAGCCGTTGGCATGCATTTGCGCCGTCGATCCGTGCGGCCTCGAGCTGTTCGCTCGAGAGTTGCTGCAAACCGGCCAGGAAGATCATCATCTGGAATCCGACGCCTTGCCAGATGGACATGAACGCCAGCGCCGGCAAGGCTAGTTGCGGATCGTGCAACCAGTCCTGCGCCGACAACCCCACAGTGGTCAGCACCGCGTTGACTAATCCCATTTGGGTGCCTTCGGCCGGCTGATACAACATTGTCCACAGGACCGCCAGGACCGGCATCGACACCACAACCGGAATGAAGAAGACGGTGCGCAGCCAACGCCAGTAGCGTTCGGGGCGGTTCACCCAGAGCGCCAGAAAGAAGGCGCCGGCACATTGCAGCGGGACAACCATGACGACGAACCACGCGGTATTCAGGAAAGCCTGGCGGAAGCGTGGATCGGACAGCAAATAGGAATAGTTGGCCCCGCGATTCCAGGCAGCCGCGTCCAGGTTCAGCAATCCAACACCCTGGACGCTCCAAAAGAGCGCACGACACAACGGCCAGACCACGAACAGGCCAAGCAACAGCAAGGCCGGCGCGAGCATGGCGTAGGCGATTCCAGTCGCGCGCGGTTTCAAGGCGCTCCCCCCGCACCGGTCTGGCGTTCAATGATGCGCTGCACGGCTTCAGCCGCACGGTCCAACCGGTCGGCGACGTCCGCCCCGTGGGCGATATCGCGGACGGCCGCGGCAAATTGCCGCGTGAGGACGGGATAGAACGGGGTTTGCGGTCGCGGGCGACCGTACTCCTCCAGCAGTTCCATGAACAACCGCCACGGGTCTTCTTCATACTCCGGGAAAAAGGGGAGCGCGGAGCGGCGGGCCGGGACGGCGCCCCCGGCCGCGACCATGGGTTGAACGCCTTGCTCCGCATCGGTCACCCAGCGCACCCACAAGGCGGTAAGATCGGGCTGCCCGGTATGGGCCGCCATGGCCCAGCACCAACTGCCGCAGGCGGCCGACGGTTCCGCGCCGGTGCGCGGCAAGGGCATTACGCCCAGCCGGTCGCCTTTCGCGGCCACGTGCGACCGGGCCATCCAGTGGCCGGTCCAGTCCATAGCGGTTTCGCCCGCACCGAACGGGTCGGGATTGATCGGGGTGCGTGCCGCCAACCCCTCCGCGAAGAGTTGTTGCCAGCCACGCAACACCGCCACATTGGTCGGGTGGTTCAACACCCCTTGCACGCGCTGGGTGGCCGGGTCTATCAACGCGCCGCCCGCCGACCATAGCAACGGGGAGAAGGCGTAGGTATACCATTCGTCGCCGGTGATATCCATGTGCAGGGCCACCGGGTTGTCGCCCGCGGCTTTCAACTCTCGACAGGCGGCTACAAACTCGTCCCAGCTCCAACCGGTTCCGCGCGGGGGCGGGCTGACGCCAGCCGCCGCCAGCCGCTCGCGATCATAATAAAGCACCATGGCCGAATCGAAGGCGCCCAAGGCATACAACCGACCGTTCACCGTGCCCTGTTCGATAATCGTCGGCAGGAAATCCGCCAATTCTTCAGCGGTGAAGTAATCATCCAGCGGTGCCAGCAAACCCGCGGCCACGAACTGGGCCAGGGTGGGGCCGTCGATGCCGAGGGCGTCCGGAAGATCGCCTGCGGCAGCGGCAATGGAAATCTTCTCCGTATATTGATGATCGGGAAAGAATTCGATATGCACCCGGACCGCGTGGTCGGCATGGTCGGCATTAAAGGCGGCGGCGATATCGCGCATAGCCTGGTTCTCCGCTTCCTGGCCTTGGTGGCTCCACACCCGGATCACCTCCATCTTTTCGGTCGGGGGTCCACAGGCACTCAACAGGCCAGCGATGCCCAGCACAACCAATCCAAATCGCAGACTTCGGATGATAACGGTCATGCGGTTAGCAAAAG
>SLLF01000141.1 GCA_007134175.1 Kiritimatiellia bacterium
GCCCGAGCCAATGCGCCAACCGCTCCATCAGCCTCCCGACACACCCTCAAAACACGCGCCCAGTCGCTCCGCAGAGGCCAAAATGAGAATTGCTGTATGCCCTGAGTGAACTCTTGACCCTGCCCATAAAGAGGTGCTAGGTTCACCGCCATGGCAATCGGGGCGTAGCGCAGACTGGTAGCGCGCTTGAATGGGGTTCAAGAGGTCGCGAGTTCAAATCTCGCCGCCCCGACCATACTTCGCTCGCAGCGCAGCGGAGAGCGAAGTATGCCCTAGTACCATGTCTACTCGACTTCACTTAACCGCCTCTGCCGTCCAGCTTTGCCGGTTAAGCGTAAAGGGACTAAGTGTGTGACAGCTATTCGCTGTCGCGCGGGCGCAGGGTGAGCCGGGTGGGGCCGCGATATGTTTCGAAGCGCGTTTCCCGCGTGCCGCGCAGCCGGGCGATGACGGCCCCTTCTGTTCCGGTCTGAATAACCGTGCGCCGCGGATCGGCGGGCAGCCATTCGGCTAGATCGGCGGCGGCTACGGGTTCGGCGGCGGCAATAATCAACAGGCGCGGTTGCGTGCGCTGGACCGCGTTGCGCAACCATTGACCATAGGTGCGGAAGGTGTGGAGATTAGATACCACGAGTACGTCGCAGGCGGTGACGCCGGCCAAGGCGTCGTTCAAGGCGTCGGGCGTGGTTTCGGTGATGATGATCCAGTCGAGTCCGTGAATGGTGGCGTGCAGGACGGGCGTTAACGCGCTGCTGGCAAAGCGGCTCGGCGTCACGGCCGGTGCGGGCAGGCGCCGCAGCCGGGCGTTGGTCCAGCGCGGCAAGGTGTCGTCGTTCATTTCAGCCAGCGCCACACCGGCGGCGGTGGTCGCGGTCCGCATGGTTTCAAAGCCCTCGCCAATGGCGACGGCCCAGTAGGTGCCCTGGGCCACCTGGTCCACTAGATAGTCGTCGCCCAGCGCCTCGGGCAGGGATTGGTCGGCGGCGGGCAGTGTCCCTACCAGCACCCGCTCGATGGGCATCCGTTCCAGCAGCGCAGGCACGCCGCCGGTGCCGGCGCGCGGGTCGGCGCCGGGCAGCAGGACGGCATCAACCCGGGTGGCCCCCTGGGCGCGCAGGCTGTCGAAGACCAGCCGGCCGCCAACAAAACGGCTACCGGCATTGATTAAAGCGGCGGTGTTGCGGCCGGTCATGGTCATGATCGGGTAGCGGCCGTCGGCCAGGATCCGCACTTGGCGCAGGGTGGGGTCCTCGCGCCACTGATGCCAGAGCGGCCACACCAGCATCAGGGCCGGTACAAGCAGCGCCCATTTCCGTGCCGCGCCACTGGGTCCGGGCGGTATCCAGCGATAGATAACGCCCCAGATGCGGATACGCTGTCCCTCCAACAGCAGCAACAGCGCCAGGCCAACGTAATAGCCGAACATCCACCCACCCGTCGGCAATGGGGTGGCGGGAAACGGGAATACGGAAGCGCCGCCGTAGGCCAATAGGATGAAGAGGTCGCCGACGAGGGTGGTGGCGGCACCGAACGGGATGGCCAGCCAGCCACCGATTACCGGTAGCAGCCCGACGAGCCCGGTCAGCATGCCGAGCTGCACCAATACGCCAACGGCGGGGATGGCCAGCAGGTTCACCAATACGCCGGCCACCGGCAACTGGCCGAAGAACCAGGCGGACATGGGAATCATCATCCCGAACTGAATGGCCAGTTGGGCAGCAAAGAAGATGCGTACAACCGTGGGGATCCGTTCCAGATTGATCGACCAGGCGCACGGCCAGCGCTGGTTAAGGCGGGTACCAGCCCAGACGGCAACCCATAACGCGCCGAGCACGGCGGTGAGGTTGGGCGGTTGGATCAGCCACGGCAGATGCCAGCCGGCCAATCGCAGAACGGCGATAAACCAGAGGAAGGCGAACAGTAATGAGAACCCGCGCAACTGACAAATGAGCCGGTCGAGCGGGGGAGCAATAACGATCAGCGACAACACCGCGCCGTAGGAGAGGAGGAAGCTGGGCGCGAACAGGACGGTCGGGTTGCGCATCAGGATGAAGAAGGCGGACAAGGAGAGGCCGATGGCGGTGGCGGACCGGAGATTGCAGCGCAGGTAGGCGATGGCGATCAGGATGACGCTGTTCATGATCACCGCCCGCACGCTCGACGGGCGCGCTCCGGTGAGGACGGCAAAGAGGATTAGGAAGAGGATCAGAAACGGAACGAACCCTTTGGGTTTGGCCCCGGTCATGCGGAACAAGGCGAACAACATGACGGCGATGACGGAGACGTGCAGGCCAGAGACGGCGAGTACATGGCCGACCCCGGCGTGGCGCAGCAAGCCGGCCAGGTCGTGGCCGCGATAGTCGATATGTTCCACCGAACGGCGTGCGCCCAGCGTGGCGGCGGCCGCCAGACGGCTGGCGGGCGAGCGGATGGTGTCGCGAAACGTTTCGAGAAAGGCCGTCTTGGTCAGCAGCGCCAGCTCGACAAAGGGATTGCCGCGGCTTTCTTCGAGCACGGTCACCCGCGACACGTGGGTGCGCAGGCGGGTGTCCAGGCCGCTTTGCCGCAGGAACCGGGCATAGTCGAAGGTGCCGGGATTCAGCGGCGATTCGATCACCTGGTACCGGCCGTCGATCTCGAGCCGCCAGCCATAGGCGGCCGGCGTGGCGAGGCGGGCAAACGTTTCCCGGCTGGCGGCGGCGTGGGTCGAACGCACATGAACGCGTGTCAGGAGTCGACCGCGCCGCACCGGTACCCAGGGGCCATCTTCGCCGATACGCAGTTCATGGACACGGATTTCCAGATCGAGCTCGCCTGCGCCGCGGACTTCGGGTTCGGTGATGATGGTGCCGCGCACTCGCAGCGGGGTGTTATCCGCTACATCGCGCAGTTGGTCGCGTAGCGATCCCGGTTGGGGCGGGCCGACCACCTCCATGGTGCGTAGATATCCCAATGGCAAGGCGCAGGCGAACGCGGCCAGCGCCAACAACAGAGGCGGCCAGGGGCGCCAGCGCCATTCCGCCAGTAGATTGGCGGCTGTCAGGGCGGCGCCGGCAGTGGCGAATGCCCACAGGCCGACCGTGGCCCACTCCGCGCCCCGTTCTGCCGCGACGATGCCGGCCATCAGGCCCGCCGCCAACCCGCCTATGCGCCAGGCCATCATAGTATCGTCTCCCGCTCGTCCGGTTCCGGTTCGGCTTCGTCCTCCAATTGCGGAAAGAAGTCGCGGTTGCTATCGCGCACGCGGTCGAGCTGATGGGAAGGCACCCACCACATCAAAGCCCAGCCCAGCAGGATAGCGCCCACGAGAATGATGGCGAGGCGCTTGGTGCCGCGACTCCAGAGCGAGGGCGGCGGCACGGAGATATTCTTTACCTGCGCGACGGGATGGCCCTGTTCGGCCAGCCGGTCGGACAGGTAGCGGTTGAACCGGCCGAAGTTGGCGGCTGTGACCCGTCGCAGCAGGCGCCGGGGATAGTGCGGGTTGGCCTCGGGGCGGCAGACCGCCGCGCCGGCGTGGCCACCATCGCTGGGATGGCCGATGGCCGGCATGAGCTGGCCGAGGTTCAAGGTTGTGTCGGCGTGGTCGAGACGGCGGGCCACCATTAACGAGCCGCCCCAGCAATAGAAGATATACTGGGCATCGGGGAACTGTTCGGCAACAAATTCGACCGCTTTGCCGACCGGCAGCTTGGGCTTGCCGGGATCGGGATGGACGGCCATAGCGCTGATAATCGTGGTGCGGGGCTTGTCGGCCAGCGTCAATTGATAGGTGTTCTCGCGCAAGGTTTCGGCCGTGGCGGTGATATCCTCCTGCCACTGTTGCGGCAGATCGGCCCAGCCCCGTTCCTGCAAACGTTCCTGGGCGTCATCATCGGCCATGGCGGCGAGCAGCAATTGGCCCAACTCCACCTTGCAGATGCCGCCTTTGATCAGGTCGGTCAGCAGGATCCCGAGCGGGGTGCGGTTGCGCACAAAATCCTCGCCGTGCGCGGCGGTGCGCAAGGTACGTGCACCGGGGGTATCGGCGTCCGTGGTCGGTTGCACGAAGTTCTCGTAGACCATGTCGGCGCCGCAGCGGAGCTCCTCCTCGGCCTGTTCCAGGCCTTGTTCCGGACCGGACAACGCGAGGAAGCCGAGTTGCCCTTGTTCCACCAGTTTTTCCAGGGCTTGTTTACGGTCGCGGGTCCACGGGTGGTGGTCCTCGAATCGTACCGGGTGCACCTGCTTGGCGTGCAGGTCGCGGATATCGGCTTCCAGCTCGGGGAAGGCTCCGATGGGCAGGTCGGCGATATAGAGGTCGGCCGGGGCCCATT
This sequence comes from Kiritimatiellia bacterium, assembly GCA_007134175.1. Classification (GTDB taxonomy): domain Bacteria; phylum Verrucomicrobiota; class Kiritimatiellia; order SLAD01; family SLAD01; genus SLLF01. The sequence goes on from SLLF01000141.1 coordinate 4,317, forward strand.
CCGTCAGGCCCAGCAGGGATTCATGGTAGTTGACGAACACAAAGCGGTATTCGTGGCCGTAGCGGAACGGTTCACCGGCGGCGTGGGCCTGCACGGCCAGCGCGTGGGCGTAGAAGACGGCGCTGGCCACGGTATCGAGGTCGCCGCCGGTCTCGTGCATTTCGCGCAGGTTTTCCAGCAGCGGCACCAAATCGCCCGCGCCGGCGGTGTCGGCGAGCGTTTGCAAGGTGTCGCGCACAAAGGCCTCGGTGAGTGCCTCGTCGCTTTCTTCCGCGGTGGTCAATAGTTGTTGCAGCACCTCGATGGCCGGGGCCAGTTCGCGTTCCGCGTCTGCCTGCAGTTGGCGGGCGCGTTCCCAGCGGGCGGCCGGTCCGAGGGGCAGGCCGAAGGTCGGGAAATCGCGGCGCAACCGTTCCTCGGCGAAGCGGCTGTAGGCCGCTTCGTTGCCGGCCACCTTCGCCGGTGCGGCCGGGGCTTGGAGGAAGCGGCTTACGATCAGTTTGCGCAGGGCGGTGATATAGCGGTCATCCGCCGGTTCGTTCAGCAGATGGCGGAGCAGACCGGCTTGGCGACGCGGCACCCGGAAGGCGCCATCGTGCCACCAGGCTTCCACCTCGAGCAGATCGGTCACGCGCCGGGCCGCTTCGAGGTAGCTCCCGCCCCAACCGTGTATCACTATCAACTTCAATCGCGGCTTATCCGCCATACACACACACCTTCGTATAACGTCATCGAGCATAGATGAGGAATCAAAATATGTCACAAGAGGTGAAGCTGTGCAAAATCCAAATGACAAAACACCGAAATACCTAACGCAGATTTCATCCGTAACCAAAGTCCAGCCGGGCTCGCCGCTCATCTACAGCGGAGCCGTTTGTGGTCCGTGCCCCGTCTGTGAGCTTGACCGTCTGTTACCATTCGACCACACTGCGCCCGTTATGAACAATACCAATCAACTCAATTTAGAGCAACTCGCTTCCTTGTGTAAACGGCGCGGTTTTATTTTTCAAA
>SLLF01000350.1 GCA_007134175.1 Kiritimatiellia bacterium
ATTTCCTTAGGTATTTGGGTGTTTCGTCATTCGGTCTTTGCGGGCAAGCGCATAACAATTTAGATGCGTTTGCCCTGCCAGGCAATTCGCTTGACATCTTTAATGGTTGCACTATGGTTGCACTATGGTTGCACCATGAAGACGATTACGCTTAAAAATATTCCGGACCGCGTACATTCCGCCCTTAAGCAGAGGGCACGGCGGCACGGACGAAGCCTGAACAAGGAAGCCCTTACGTGCCTGGAAATGGCGACCGCGGCGACTCCGGTTGACGTCGGCGAAATGCTCTTGGACCTGCGCGCCCACCGTGCCGGTTTGCCCGGCAGATTGAATAATCAATTGATACAGATGGCCAATGAAGGCCGGCCATGATAGTGGCCGATTCAAACTTGGTCGCCTATCTGCTCATTCCCGGGGACCATAGTTGCATTCATTCGATTCCGTGCTAACGTCCCGCCCATGCTTTACCTTACACGTCATGGACAGCCTTATATCGCAGGGATGCAGCTCGAAGATCCGGATTATCCGCCGGGTAATCCCCCGCTCACGGAATTGGGCCGGGAGCAATCCCGCCGACTGGGGGAGCGGTTGCGCACCATGGGGTTTGACGGCCCCATCTACGCCTCGCCCTACCAGCGCACATTCGAGACCGCCGACCTGATTGCCGACGTCGTGGGCACGACCGTCTTCCCGGAACCGGCTATTCGGGAGTTTACCGGATCGGGTATTTTTTCCTTTCAAGGCGCTACGCTCGAAGCATTGCGGGCCGCGTTTGCCCGGATGGATCCCGCTGCCCGGCTGACCCATCCCTGGTGGACGTTGGAGCCAGAAGTGACAGACGAGACCGGGTACCGTCCCGCCGTCATGGCTCGGGTAGGCGGATTCATCGAATCGGTTTGGGAACAGGCCAAGGAGTCGGATATCCTGCTGGTGGGACACGGTGCCTCGATCGGTTCAGCCATCAAGTACTTCCTGGACCGCGTTCCCGTTGAGCAGCGACCATGCGGCGGGCACGGCTGGAATTGCGCGCTGACGGCAGTTCGCCTCCAGCCGCAACTCGCATTCACCTGCCGCACCTGCGTAGACCACCTGCTGCCCGAGCAAGTCACCTCCAACCAGCGAACCGCCGCCGAAGTCCTCGCGGACGATTGACATCTGACATATCAGGTGGCAGGCTGCGGCGATGGTTGTGGATGACCAGGCAACGGCGGCAGCGACTTCGCTTAAGCGGGTGGCCTACGAGGCCATTCTGGGCCAAATCCTCCGTGGGGAAGCGGGGCCGGGTACCCTGTTAAGCCGACGACTGATCGCAGACGGGCTGGCTATGAGTCCGGCACCGGTCCACGAGGCCATGCTGATGCTGGAACAGGACGGCTTCCTGGAGGCGCTGCCCAGGGTGGGTACCCGGGTGCGCTTGGTGAACCGGTATGAAGTCAGAAGCCACTTGATTTTACGGGAAGCATTGGAATGCCAGGTGGCCCGCATGGTTTGCGGCGATCGGGTAAGGGCGCAACTGGGCCGACTCCGCCCTTTAGCGCGGCAGGTAGACGAAAAGGGCCTGAGCGATCAGGAGCGTGCGGCGCGCGAGGTCGCCTTTCACAGCGCGTTGGCCGAGTTGGCCGATTGTCCGCTGCTGCTGAGGGAATACCGCCGGGTCATGCGCATCGGGTTCTTCTACCGGATCAGCTTGCTGATGCCCATGCCCGGCCGGGGGCCGGTCCGTAAACATACGGACTTGCTAAAGACCCTGGTGACGGTCGACCCGACCGCTGCGGCGGATGCGGCCCGGGCCCACATCTGGTCCGGCAAACCCGACACACTCAAGGATGACGACTAGCGAAACCCTTTCGAGCCAGAATACATGCGCCCGGCACATGGCAAGGGTGCTTGACACTGGTATATCAACAGATATATAAAGAGACGGAGGAACAGGGGAGGAGGGAGAATGAACCAAATGGCCCCACCGACCGGCTTCCGGGACGATGGCGAAGTGGACCTGGCGGTGATTGAGCCGCTGGCGGGCCATCTCCGTGAACAAGGGGTGGCGGGCGTGTTTGTCAACGGAACCACCGGCGAGGGCGCATCACTGACAACGGAGGAACGGCCGAGCGGTGGCGGGCCGCATGGCCCCGGGAAAGTAGATTGTTTGTGCATGTAGGTCACAACAGTCTCGGCGAAGCGTGCCGCCTAGCCGCTCACGCAGCAGAGATTGGCGCGGATGCGGTGGGTATGCTCGCGCCGGGTTTCTACCGGCCGGTTACCCTGGATGCGCTGGTCACGTGGTGCGAGCGGGTGGCGGCGGCGGCCCCCGCCCTCCCCTTTTACTACGATCATATGCCCGCGATGAATGATTGTCGTGTTCGCGACGCTCAAAGCCATGTTGCGCGCCCAAGGGGTACCGATCGCAACGCGTGTGCGGGCGCCGTTGCCCTCGGTGGACGCGGCAGCGCTGCGGATTTTCGAGGTTCCAAATGGATTTGGAAATTAGTAAAAGATGAATCCATGACTTCTTGACTCCGTGACGCCCGACGCCGTGCAGTCACCAGGTCACGAAGTCACGAAAGGAACCCAAACCATGAACAACACCATTCTCGGACCCGGATTTGAACCCGATTATCGGTATTTTGAATGCGTGATGCGGAACGAGCGACCCGCGCGTCTGCCACTGTATGAGCATACCATCTGCCCACAAATCATGGAGCGTATTCTCGGCGTCTCCTTTGCCTCGCTCGAGCAGGGCACGGGCAGCGACCTTGACGAGTACTTCCGCCAGCACAGCCGCTTCTTCCGCGAAATGACCTATGACACAGTCTCCTATGAGATTGGCCTGAGCGAAGTCCTGCCCGGTCCGATCGCGCTATACGGCGGGCGTGGGCCGATTCAATGCCGGGCGGATTTTGCAGCGTATCCATGGGCGGAGTTGTCCGAACGCTATTGGGCGAAGGCTCGACCGCGTTTCGACGCGTTGACGGCCGGCTTGCCGCCCGGCATGAAGGCTGTCGGCGGGGTCGGTAACGGCGTCTTCGAGCTGGCCGAGGCGTTGGTCGGGTTGGAATACCTGCCGCTGATGCAGGTGGACGAGCCCGGGCTTTATGCCGATGTGTTCCGCGCCATCGGGGATTGGATGCTCGACGTCTGGTCGGCGTTCATGCTGCGCCATGGCAGGCATTTCGCCGCCTGCCGGTTCGGCGACGACCTAGGCTTCCGGTCCTCGCTGCTGACGAATCCCGCCACCGTGCGCGAACAGATTCTGCCGCAGTACCGGCGGATCATCGGTGCCATCCGGGCGGGCGGCGGGCGGTTCCTCTGGCATTCCTGCGGCTGTATATTCGAGGTCATGGAGGACGTCATCGCGCTGGGCATCCACGCCAAGCATTCCAATGAAGATGCGGTGGCGCCCTTCTCGCGCTGGATCGAGCGCTATGGCGACCGGATCGGGCTCCTGGGCGGTTTCGATATGGACTTTCTCTGTTCCCGGACCCCCGACGCGGTGTATGCGGCTGTCCGGGAACAGGGATCTCTATTCCGCGCCCAGGCGCGGGGCTACGCCCTCGGCTCCGGCAATTCAATTCCCGACTATGTTCCCGTGGAGAACTATCTGGCGATGGTCAAAGCCGCCCAGGATATCCGTGAGGCGGAAAGATGACTTCATGACTGCGTGACGCCATGACGCCCGGCGAAGAGGTTTTACTGGCGTAGCCCGGGGTCACGCAGTCATGAAGCCACGAAGTCAAAAAAGGAACAAACCATGAGCAAAATATTCAACCAGAGCGGCGGATACCGAAAACTGCATTCCTTTAATTTTGCCACGATCATTCATCTGGGCACCATGAGCTTCTGCAAACGTTACCTCTCCTGGAAGGACGATCCCCTCGGCAAGACGCTGGGACAAATGGTCGGCGCTTCGCGATCCGGCAAGCAGAACATCGTCGAGGGCTCGGAACGGGCCAAGACCTCGACCGAGACCGAAATCAAGCTGACGGATGTGGCCAAGGCCAGCCTCAGCGAGCTACAGGGCGACCTCGAAGACTACCTTGTGCAGAAGGGCGAAATTCCGTGGAGCATTCACAACCCGGAACACCAGGCGGTTCTCTCGATCATGCTCGATGAGTTCGAGTACACCGAGGACCTGCTGCACGATTACTGGACGTTCCTACTCAAGCAGAAAAAGAAATTTGACCGGTGGCTGGAAGAACAAGACGACATCGTGGCCGCCAATGCGCTGATCATCCTGATCCAGCGCACCACCGGCCTGATCGGTCGGCAGTTGACCCGCTTGGAAGCGGACTTTCTCCAGCACGGCGGGGTAAAGGAGAAGATGATGAGCGCCCGGTTGGAGGCGCGCGCCGAGCCGGACGCTCCGCCCTGTCCCGAGTGCGGCGCGGCCATGCGCAAGCGCACCTCGTCGCGGGGACCGTTCTGGGGGTGCAGCGCCTACCCGCAATGCAAGGGAATCAGGAAGATGGAAGAATGACTTCATGACTGCATGACGCCCGTCGTCATGAAGTCAAGGAGTCATGAAGTCAAAAAAAGGAGTACCACTAATGATCGAAAAACAAACGTTATTCACCCGAGGCGAGGGCGGCTACCACACCTATCGCATTCCGGCGATCCTGACGGCCAAAACCGGTACGCTGCTCGCCGTCTGCGAGGGACGGCGCGATTCCGGCTCCGACACCGGCAATATCGACCTGCTGCTGCGCCGGTCGGAGGACCAGGGTACGACCTGGAGCGAAGCCATAGAAATCACCGCCTCGACCAAGCAATCGGAATGGACCTGGTACGCCACCGGTCCCGGCGCGGGCCTGGCTATTGAGCGCGGCCCGCACAAGGGCCGACGCAACATGACGCTGCGCGCCAGCTTTGACGAAGCAGAGACCTGGCCGGTGGCGCTGGTGTTGCACTCCGGCCTGGCGGCCTATTCCGACCTTGCCGTCGCGCCGGACGGCACCATTTGCTGTCTCTACGAGTGCGGCGCGGAGGAGCGCTACAGCGAACAGATCGTGCTGGCGCGCATCCAGCCGGAGGCATTGGGAATATAGAGATGACGCGTGATGGCACGCAATCACGACTTTGGCCCACAAGTGGGCGGGCTCTCCTTTGAGATTTCACCACGGCTATATTCGCATGGGGCTTTGCCACTCCTGTCCGGATAAATGGCGATAAAGCAATCAACTACTAGCGTGGTTTGCGCGGGGGATCCCTCCTCCATGGAAGGACGCTTGGCCAGACGAGCCTACAATAGCACCAACAGGGGCTGTCCCGCTGGCGTACGTGTGGCCAAATAGGCGGATTCCAGC
>SLLF01000375.1 GCA_007134175.1 Kiritimatiellia bacterium
CCGCCGCAGGAGCGGTTGGCGGTGGAGACGATTGTGACCGAGTATCGCGAAGAGGTGGTGCGGGACGCTATTCGGCGCGAGCTGAACCGCGAGGGGCAGGTCTTCTACCTGCATAACCGGGTCAAGACCATCGAACGCACCCGGCAAAAGCTGCAACAATGGGTGCCGGAGGCCCGCATCGCTGTCGGTCACGGGCAGATGGCGGAGCGCGAGCTGGAGACGATCATGTCCGATTTCGTGGCCGGCCGCTATGACGTGTTGCTCTGCACCACCATCATCGAAAGCGGCGTGGACATTCCCAACGTCAACACCATCCTGATTGAGCGGGCGGATCGCTTTGGTTTGTCCGATCTGTACCAGTTGCGGGGGCGCGTCGGGCGGTACAAGCACCAGGCCTACGCCTACCTGCTGCTGCCGCGCCACGGACAGCTGTTCGCCACCGCGCGGGAACGGGTCCGCGCCATCCGCGCCTATTCGGGGCTCGGTTCGGGATTCAAGCTGGCCCTGCGCGATTTGGAGATTCGCGGGGCCGGCAACATTCTGGGCGCACAGCAAAGCGGCCACATTGCCGCCGTCGGTTTTGATCTGTACTGCCAGTTCCTGAAACGCACCGTGGCGCAACTGAAAGGCGAAACGCCGCCGCCGGTGATCCAGGTCGAGCTGCGCCTCGACTTTGTCGATCCGGACCCCGCGCAGGCGGCCGGTCCCGCCGCTACCGTTATTCCGGTGACCTATCTCGAGGACGAGCAGTTACGGGTCAACCTCTATCGCCGCCTGGCCGCGCTCAGTACGGAGCCGGAGATTGCAGCATTGCGCACCGAGTTGCAGGATCGTTTCGGTCCGGTTCCACCGGCTCTCGACCGCTTGCTGAAGATCGCCGTGCTCAAGGTGCGCGCTCATCATCGCCAGATCGATGAAATCGAAGTGAAAGAGCAAAAGGTCATGATGAAGCGGCAGGGCCAATGGCTCATGCAGGGCCACCGCTTCCCGCGCCTCACCGGACCAACGCCGGACCAGGGCCTCGATGAGCTGTTGCGGATGCTGGCGTGACGTGGTGAGGCACGGATTTAAACACCACGCCGTCTGGCAAGGAATGAGATTTTTCGACTCCGCTGTCGCTCCGCTCAAAATGACGATAGTCAAGTGTGAGCGGCTAAAAAAAGTGGAGCCACTCGCAAAAACCTGCTTTGCTGGTGGAGTGTACCGGTTGCAGGTTTTGGGTGTCAGGAGGGCATTTCAGGAAACCGGAAACCTGAATGTTGAAATCGGCGCTTGCAAGGGTTTTGCAAGCAGCCTAAAGCTGCACTGTTACCGTTAACCCGGAGGGTCCTGATTATGATGAAAGAATCCAACAATTATCTAGCGCAGGCGCGCGCGGGCGAGGCGAACTTGGTGCAGTTCCTGCGCTCCATCGTGGCTATCCCCTCGCTGAGCGGCCAGGAGGCCGCTGTCGCCATGCGGATCCGGCAGGAGATGGAACAGTTGGGCTATGACGAGGTCACGATCGATCCGCAAGGCAATGTCATTGGCCGGATCGGGCAGGGGCCCTGTGTCATTGCGCTCGACGGGCACATGGATGTGGTCGACGTTGGCGAGCGGGCCAACTGGGATACGGATCCGTTCGATCCCGTCTGGCGCGACGGGGTTATATACGGCCGGGGTACCGCCGACATGAAGGGCGGGCTGGCCGCGGCCATCCACGCCGGTGCCTTGTTGAAGCGTTCGGGTATGCCTTCCAACGTGACCTTGTATGTCACGGCCACGGTACAGGAGGAGGATTGCGACGGTCTGTGCTGGCAGTACATCTACCGCGAGGACGGGATCCGGCCGGAGGTGGTGGTGATCACCGAGCCCACCAGTCTGCAAATCTATCGCGGGCAACGCGGCCGCATGGAAATGGAAGTCCACACCAGCGGGATATCCTGTCATGGTTCCGCGCCGGAACGCGGAGATAACGCGATTTACAAGATGGCGGCGGTCATTAAAGCGATTGAAGAGCTACATGAGCGATTGCCGGACCAGCCGCCATTGGGTAAGGGCAGTGTCACTATTAGCCATATCCGCTCGCAGTCGCCCAGTTTGTGTGCGGTGGCGGACGGATGCACGATCCATCTCGACCGGCGCTTGACGCTCGGCGAAACCGAGGCATCCGCCGTCCGTGAAATTGAGCAGTTGCCGGCGGTCCAGCAGGTTGGCGCAACGGTTCAGGTGCTGGATTATGACGTGCCGAGTTATACCGGGCTGGTGTATCCCACGAAAAAATACTATCCGTGCTGGCAGACCGGCGAGGACGAGCGGCCCGTGCGCGAGGCGGTCGCGGCGTACCGCGCCACCTTCGGCGAAGCGCCGCGCGTCGGGCACTGGACCTTCAGTACCAACGGTGTCGCCACTGCCGGCTTGTGCGGTATCCCCACGGTTGGTTTCGGGCCCGGTCACGAGCACCATGCGCACGCGCCCAACGAGCAGGTGGCGGTCGAACACCTGATCCGGGCGACCGCCTTCTATGCCGGTTTTGTCTCGGCCTACGCGGCCGGCAATCGATAGCCGGCCTGTCTCACCGGACTCCGGGCCAAGCGGCTGTATCTGTGCGCCTCGCGCCGTGGGAGCGGGAGTTCAGGTCGGCTACAGGCCGTGGGCATCGCGAGCCTGCGCGCCTCTCGCTCAAATCGGGCTCTTTCCTTCATATGCTGGTGGATCGCTCGCCGAAGTTTGGCTCCCACGGCGCGAGGCCGTGGGGCGCCCGGTGAAAAATGCGGCTTGGCAACATGCACCACCCGTCGAACACGCGCCATTCATCACGCTGTGACTAACTAATTGCAGATGTACCTGTACGCGCTGCATTCACGTACCGCTACGGAATCGGCGCGAGGCAATGAATACTTTTTAAATACAATACACGATAGAAATATCAACATGAATAATAAATATGATTATTTGTGTTGACTGCTTAAGCGGGATAGTCATTATAGTGCTATCGCTTGATTTGCGCAGCGGTCCTCGGGGCTGTTTTGGCAAGTCGAAATGCTGCTCCCAAATGGTGTGTGGAGACAGTGCAACCAAGTAGAAAGGAGAATGCGATGAAGGGAACGAAATGCAGGCGGGTAATCGGCGCGGGCGCTGTGGCGGCGCTATTGTGCGCGGTGGGGTTGCCCAAGGCCGCGGCGGAGATCGGGTTCGAGGTCGGACCGTTGACCGTGGGCGGTGCGATGCGCGTGAATTATATCTATGGCGACTATCCGGATGAGCGCGGCGAAGATATTGGAAATGTTAAGCTGGATACATTTCGCATTAATTTGAACCTGGAGCAAGGGGCGATTATAGGTGCCGCAGAGTATCGTTGGTATGACGGGTACAACTTCCTGCATACCGGCTGGCTGGGCTACGACTTTGATGAAGGTCATCAGGTTCAAGTCGGTTTGAATCGAACGCCGTTTGGCGCAGGCCCCTACGGTATCTCGCAAAGCTACTTCTTTGACCAAACCTACTATGTCGGTCTGGCGGATGATATGGACATGGGTGTCAAGTATGAGGGGACGTGGGGATCTACCGTCGTGGCGCTAGGCTACTATGTTGCCGCGCAACCGAATGGAATCGGATCCACAGACGAAGCTGTCCGATACGACCGTGATATTGTGCCGGACGATGACGGAGTGGGCTATGAGGAACGCAACCACTTCAATATCCGGTTGATTCAACCCGTACAGCTTACCGATAACATCACGTCGGACATTGGCGGATCTTTTCAGATTGGCCAGTTAAAGAACAAGGGTAATGCCGACGACGGCAAAGATGCCACTTCGCTGGCTGGCGCACTGCACGCGATCACGAAAATGGGGAATTTCACCCTGGGTTTGCAGTACACCATGTACGATTACGGTATCAAGGGTTCCGATTTAGTGAACACCGGATTCTATGATTACTACCAGACCATCGCGGCCAAGGGCCAAATCCCTTCCGTTTCGTTGAGCTATTACCTGGAAACACCCAACATTCAATCACTTGATTATATGCTGCCGTACGCCGAGTATAGTGCGGTGCTGAAATCGGGTTCCACGAATGAAAGTGTTGATGAGGACGGGAATCTTATTCCCGCCCAGGATTTCGAAGATAGTCACCTGATAACGGTTGGGACGGCGTGGGCCCGAGGCGGCTGGTACATCTACAGTGAGGTTGCTTTCTCGGACGGCAACGGCTTTATCGGCCTTGACGAGTACACCACGGTGGGCGCCAATCTGGACCGTACTTGGCAGTACCGCTTCAACATCAACTTCGGCTACTACTTCTAAGGTTGTTTATGGCAGAAGCAAAACAACCGGTAATCGAGGCCCGGGCGCTGTACAAGATTTTCGGCGCACGGGCCCCCGAGGCCCGGAAAATGGTGGATGCCGGCCAGCCACGCGCGGATATTCTGAAGAAAACGGGATGTACGACCGCAGTGGTCAACAGCTCCTTTGCCATCCAAAAGCGTGAGACCTTTGTGATTATGGGATTGTCCGGCAGCGGTAAATCAACGCTGCTGCGACTGCTCAACCGCTTGATCGAGCCGACCTACGGGGAGATTCTGCTCGATGGCGAGGATATCTCCCGGCTCGGCACCAAAGCCTTGCGCGAGTTGCGCCGGCGCAAATTCGCCATGGTGTTCCAGCATTTCGGGCTGTTGCCGCACCGGAACGTGACGGACAACGTCGGCTTCGGCTTGGAAATCCAGCAGGTGGACGAAGCGACCCGCAAGGCCAAGGCGCTGGAGGCGATTAACGTGGTGGGCTTGGAGGGCTATGAGAATAGCCCGGTGCAGGCGCTGAGTGGCGGCATGCAGCAACGGGTCGGGCTGGCCCGGGCGCTGGCGACTGACCCTGAAATCCTGCTGATGGATGAGGCCTTCAGCGCGTTGGATCCGTTAATCCGAACTCAGATGCAGGATGAATTGATTGAGTTGCAGGCGCGCTTGCACAAGACGGTGGTGTTTATCACGCATGATTTAGACGAGGCCCTGAAACTGGGGGACCGCATCGTGATCATGAAGGACGGGATCATCGATCAGATCGACACGCCGGAAGGTATCCTCACGAATCCAGCCACGGAATATGTGGCGACGTTCGTGGAGAATGTTGATCGCAGCAAGGTCTTGACCGCCGGCAGCGTGATGCACCGGACGCCGGCGCTGGCTTTCCACAAGGACGGACCGCATCAGGCGGTGCGCACGATGCAGCAGAAAGACCTTTCGTCGCTGTTCGTGGTGGACCAGGACCGTACATTCATGGGGTTGGTGCGGATCGACGACGCCGTGGCTGAA
>SLLF01000240.1 GCA_007134175.1 Kiritimatiellia bacterium
ACCGTCAACACCCCGTCCGCCGCCGCCAGCGCCGTCTCCACGGAATCGGTCAGCCGGGAGCGGATGGCCGAATCCAGCACCAAGCGGTCCACAACCAGATCAATCGAGTGTTTACGGCGTTTGTCGAGTGTGGGCCGCTCGTCCAGTTCCATGAGCTGTCCATCCACGCGCACGCGGACATAACCTTGTTTACGGGCATTGGCGAAAATCTCCTCATGTTCGCCCTTGCGGCCTTGCACCAGCGGTGCCAGGATCATGATCCGGGTCTTGGCGGGCCAGCGCAATACCTGCTCAACAATTTCCTCCGCGCTTTGGCGGGTGATGGGTCGGCCGCATTGCGGGCAATGCGGTTGCCCGATGTGCGCGAACAGCAGGCGCAGATAGTCATGGATTTCGGTCGTGGTGGCCACGATCGAGCGCGGGTTTGAGCCAGCGGTGCGCTGCTCGATGGCGATGGCCGGCGACAGTCCGTCAATATGGTCCACGTCCGGTTTCTGCATCTGGTCCAGAAACTGGCGGGCATAGGCCGACAGACTTTCCACATATTTGCGCTGACCTTCGGCGTACAGGGTGTCGAAGGCCAGGGACGACTTGCCCGAACCACTCAGCCCGGTAATAGTGGTGAGCCGGTTGCGCGGAATCTGGACCGAAATATTCTTGAGGTTGTGTTCGCGAGCCCCGCTGACGACGATCCAGTCGGAACTCATATGGCCGCATTGAGCGCGTCGGCTCTATCGGTGCGCTCCCACGTGAAGGTATCCAGCTGGCTGTTCCGGCCAAAATGCCCGTAAGCCGACGTCGGCTCGTAGATCGGCCGCAACAAATCCAGCTGCGCGATGATCTCCGCCGGTTTAAGGCCGAACACCTGGCGCACGGCCTGCTCAATCCGGTTGGACGGCACGCGTCCGGTGCCGAAGGTCTCCACCAGCACGGAGACCGGCTCCGGATAGCCAATCGCATAGGCCAGCTGCACCTCGCAACGCTTGGCCAGTTTAGCCGCCACGATGTTTTTGGCCACATAGCGGGCCATATAGGCCGCGCTACGGTCTACTTTACTGGGATCCTTGCCGGAAAAAGCGCCGCCGCCGTGCCGCCCCATGCCCCCGTACGTGTCCACAATGATCTTGCGTCCGGTTAGCCCGCAATCGCCCTGCGGGCCGCCGATGACGAAGCGACCGGTGGGATTGATCAGCACTTGCGTGCGGCGATCCATCATGCGGGCAGGTACTTCCCGGCGGATCACCTCCTCCATCAACCCGTCGCGCAGTTTCCTGCTGGAGACCTCTGCGGCGTGCTGGGTGGAGACCACGATATTGGCCACGCGCACCGGGACGCCGTCCTCGTAGACCACCGACACCTGCGACTTGCCGTCCGGCCGCAGGAACGGGAGCCGCCCGGAGCGTCGTGCACGCGCCAGGCCCCGGGTCAGGCGATGGGCCAGCATGATCGGCATCGGCATTCGTTCGCGGGTTTCGTCGCAGGCGAAGCCGAACATCATACCCTGGTCGCCGGCCCCCTGCTCGGCCGTGGCCTTGCCCTTGGCTTTACGGGCGTCCACCCCTTGCTGGATATCGGGCGATTGGCGGTCCAGTGCCACCAGGACCGCGCAGGTGTTGCCGTCGAATCCGATGGCGGAATCGTCGTAGCCGATGCGCTTGATCTTGTCGCGGACCACATCCGCGTAATTGACGGTGGCTGAAGTGGTAATCTCGCCCGCCACCACCGCCATCCCGGTTTTCACCAATGTTTCACAGGCCACCCGGCTACGGGGATCTTGTTTTAAGAGTGCATCCAAAATGGCGTCGGACACGCCGTCGCACACCTTGTCGGGATGACCTTCGGTAACGCATTCAGAGGTAAAAAGATAGCGGTGCTTTGCCATACATGATTCCCGGGTTATATCGTTCAGCGAGTCTTTTTTCCCGCAGGTTATTTGATTAGTTCCATGATTTCGGGCGCTACTTCTTGCGCCATTTGGCGGCAAAGATCAAGCACTTCCTGCGGGGAATCCGAGCTCAGCACCCGTTGGGCGAGTTCTTCCGCCTGCCGGTACTCCAAACTGCGGATCATTTTTTTAGTCATCGGTACCAGCGACGGGCTCACGCTCAACTCGTCCGCCCCCAGTCCCAGCAGCAGCGGCACCATTAACGGATTACCGGCCATTTCCCCGCAAACACCGGTCCAAATATTATGCGCATGCCCAATATCAATCGTGGCCTGTGTTAATTTCAGAATCGCAGGATGGGTCGGCTCATACAAATAGGCGATCCGCTCATTGACCCGGTCGACCGCCAAGGTGTACTGGACAAGGTCATTCGTGCCGATGCTGAAAAAATCGACGTGCGGTGCGATGCGGTCGGCGGTCAGGGCGGCGGAGGGCACTTCGATCATGACGCCCACCTCGATAGCGTCATTGAAGGGTTGCCCCGCTTGCCGCAACTCGTCCTTGGCCGCTTCCAACAGCACATTGGCCTGTTGTACTTCGGTGACGCTACTGACCAGCGGATACATGAGCCGCACGTTCAGCGAGGCACTGGCCCGCAGGATGGCCCGCAGTTGGGTCTTGAAGATGTCCGGTTGCGCCAGGCAAAAACGGATAGCCCGCCAGCCCATGAACGGGTTGATCTCCGGCGCGGTCCGGATATGCGACAGGAATTTGTCCCCACCCAGATCGATGGTGCGGATGATGACCGGGTCGGGCGCCAATTGCCGCGCCACGCGGTCATACGCGGCAAACTGCTCCTCTTCATCCGGCAAGGCGTTGCGCGACAGATACAGAAATTCACTACGAAAGAGCCCGACTCCACAGGCACCATTGGACTGTACGGCCGCCACATCTTCCGGGCGCTCAATATTGGCGGAGAGCAGCACCCGGTAGCCGTCGCGGGTTTCGGCCTCCTCGTCGCGCAGCGCCGCCAGCTCCGATTCAATATGGCGCCGGCTTTCCTGCACCTGTCCATAGCGCTCCAGACGGTCAGCGGACGGATGGATGACCAGCACCCCCTTGTTCCCGTCAATCAGCACTTCGTCGCCCGCCGAAACCCGCACGCTGACATCGTGCAGCCCCACAATGGCGGGAATACCCAGCGCCCGCGCCATAATGGCCGTGTGGGATGTCGGACTGCCCAGGTCGGTGGCGAATCCCGCCACTTTCTCCTTGTCCATTGTCGCCGTCTCCGACGGCGACAAGTCATTGGCAATGACCACACACGGTTCCCGCAGCTCCGCAATGGCCGAGCGCGATTTGCCGGACAAGTTGCGCAGGATGCGACGGGCGACGTCCCGCACATCGGCGGCGCGCTCCCGCAAATATTCGTCATCTATTTTGGCCAGCGCCTTGGCATATTTCTCCGCCACCTCATGCAACACCGACTCAACGTTGCGGTGCTGTTCGCTTACCTCGCGGATCACTTCCTCCACAAAGGAGCGGTCGTCAACGACCAGGAGGTGGGCATCAAAAATGCTGGCGTTCTCCTGGCCGATCGCCTGGCTGACCTGCTGCTGGATTTCGTGGATTTGGTGCCGGGTGGCGATCAGGGCCTGTTCGAATCGGGTGATTTCACGAGGCACTTCGTCTGCGGTGATCCGGCGTTCCACATAGCGTTCCTCTTCTGAAATCAGCAGGAACGCCCGGCTAATCACCACCCCGGGTGATACGCCGATTCCCTCCATCACGATTTCTTTGCGCCCTGCACTCATGCCCGCCACACCTGCTCGTCACCTGAATCACTCTTCATCGAATTTGCTTTTCACCAGGTCCTCCAATGCCTGCAGCGCCGCCTCGGCGTCCGGCCCGTCAGCATAAACGCGCATGGTGGAGCCTTGGTACAGTTCCATGGTTAGAAGCCCCATGATACTCTTTCCCGAGACCTTCGTCCCCTCCTTTTCGATCATGATATCGGAATCGAAAGCGGAAGCGGTTTTGATGAACATCGCGGCCGGCCGGGCATGCATTCCGTGCTTGTTCAGAATGGTCAAATCACGGCAGGCACCGGCCGCTTCCTTGTCGTGCGACTTGGCCTTCACTTACGACGCTTCCTTTCGAGCGCCCGCATCAGTCGTTCGTCCAGTTCCTTGGCCGCATCGTGCCCGAGTTGTTTTAATTTCTGGTTGAGGGCAGCCACTTCGACCACGTGCGCGATATCACGGCCGGCACCGACCGGGATGGTCACCAGGGGAATGTCTGCACCCAGTATTTCAATGGTTTCCGAACACATGCCGGTGCGGTCATAGTCGGCATGCTGGTCGAACGGCTCCAACCGTACCACGAGATCGACCCGTTTCTCGCGACGCATGGACGCCACCCCGAACAAGCTCGGGACATGGATGATACCCAGACCGCGAATTTCCATATGGTAACGCGTCAACTCATCGGCATAGCCCACCACCGCCCCAAAATGGTCGCGGCGCAACACGGTCAGATCATCGGAAATCAAACTGTGACCGCGTTCGATCAGCGCCAGGGCGATCTCGCTCTTGCCGATGCCCGGTTGTCCTTCCACCAGCACCCCCATTCCCTTTATCTCCAACATGGTGCCTTGGTACTTCTGGCGTGGCGCGGCCAGGTCCTCGATCAAGAGCGTAGCGCGATTAATAAAGCGGTTGGTGATCAGCGGGGTTTTCAAGACCGGCACTCGGTGGGCCTCCGCTTGTGCCAGCAACTCCGGCGGCACATGCCGATTGCGGGTAAGGACCACGCAAGGAACGCGCTGTCTCATTAATGCGGCCAACCGCTCGGTGCGCGTGGCATCGTCGCCCAGATGCTTCAAGTAAGTCAGCTCCGCCAACCCCATCACTTGGATACGCAGGTTGGCGAAATACTGGAAAAAACCGGTCAGCGCCAGTCCGGGCCGGTTGAACGCCGGTTCCTTGACGATGCGGCCCAGATGGTCCTCGCCGCATACCACTTCCAGCTCGAAGGGATCGCGCGCCTCTTCCAGGAACTCGGCTACCGTTAACGCCATGATCTCGCCCCCCTAAAGGTCCGTCACTCGATGGGCGGCGATTGGCGTGCCTCCACTTCGGCCTCCAACTCACCAAGGGATTCCTGCGCCTTGTGGTCGATCATTTTATCGCGAATCTTGCGAAGTTGCTTCTCGGCCTTATCCACGGCCCGGTCGATGGACGCATAGAGGTCGTCGGTTTCCTCCTTGGCGTCCACGACCACATGGTTCGGCGCATGGATCACCAGCTCGGCAAAGTGCCGGTGCTTCTCAATGTCCAGGATCAAATGAGCCGTTTGCAGGCGTGGAAATTCCGCGTCCAGCTTTTCCAGCTGCGATTCGGCA
>SLLF01000261.1 GCA_007134175.1 Kiritimatiellia bacterium
AATTTGCTGCATCTGTTCGCCCCCGTCCGCCTTGTGCGGACGGAGCGGGAGTTTAGGCTGGCTGCAGGCTGTGGCCAGAGCGAGCTCGCAGTGGGCGAGCCGGGAGTATGGCTCGTTTCTCGCTCAAATCGGGCTCTTTCCTTCATGTACAGCGCACTAGCTCGGGAAGTTTGGCTCCCGCGGCACAAGGCCGCGGGGCGCCCGGCGATAAGCGTGGGCTGGGTGCTCGCCGGTGTAATCACCGCAAACGATACCCCTGCATTTATTAGGCTGTCGCCTCTGGCGCACGGTATATCGTGACGCATAACACGCGTGATTGGCGAAGGTACCTTCAGTGCCTCCGGTGCCCGGAGATGAATGCTGCTGAGTACCTAAGGCGTGCTCAACCCCCCGGCGGTTTGGGCGGTGAAAGCGGAAACACTTCAGGTGCATCGGGCAGGGTTTCCAGATAGAGCGACCGGCTTGGGAAGGCAAATGCCGTGCCGGCCCCCTCGACAATATCTTTGATCTTGTACGCCAAGCGCTCCTTGATCGCCAGCCAATCGCCCCAGACCGTCGTGTTGGTGAAGCAATAGACCATGATATCGATCGAGCTATTGTTGAAGGAGTCGATCCGCACAAAGGTCGGCACCTCCTGCGGGCGGGCAAAGGCGTCATCCTCCAGCAGGTAGGCCTCGATCTGATCACGAATCATTTTCAGTTGTTCCTTGGTGGTGCGGTATTCCACTCCGATCGTCCACAAAATACGGCGGTGCGACATGCGGGAGAAATTGATCACGGCGTTGTCGGCCAGGCGGGAATTGGGGACATAGACCGGCGCCCGGTCAAAGCGGCGCACGGTGGTGGTGCGGAAACCGATGGCCAGTACCGTGCCCTCCACCACGCCGTCCACGTTGATCCAGTCGCCTTCGTTGAAGCGGCGCTCGCCGATCACAAACAATCCCGCGATCAGGTTCTTGAACAGGTCCTGCGCCCCCAAGGCCACCGCCACCCCGAACAAGCCCAGGCCGGCGATGATGGGGCCGACCGCAATACCCCACAACTCCAGGATCGTCGCCCCCCCGAGCACCACAAAAGCGACCCGCGCGATCTTGATGATCCAGTCGACCATGGCCTTGGTCATCACGCCTTTGGCCTTGAGCAGCACTGTTCCCAGCGGGGCGCTGATCTTGTAGAACGACCAGAACAGAGTAAAGGCCACCAGTGACCGATTGATATTGTAGAAAAACAGCCGGGTACCTTCCTCGACATCCAGTACGCTGGTGGCAAAGAACACGCCCATCACGACCGGCACGAACCGGATAGGTTCGTACAAGGCGTTGACGATGCGGTCGTCGATATCGGTTGCCGTCCGGGCGGCCCCGCGCTTCAGTGCGCCCAGCGCAAAACGGGTGAAGATATTCCGCAGCAACAGAAACGCCAGCAGGATGACCAATGCCAGCAATACATGGGCAATATCCACGCCGTAGACGCCTTCACGCCATACGGTGCTTACCAATTCCCAAAACTCACCCCAAGTCGCCATTGATGCCCTCCTGTAGTCGGCTACCTTGGCAGTGGCTACAGGGTCCAGACGGTCACCATGGCGTAGAGGGTGCCGATGATGGCGCCCCCGTAGCAGGCGAACGCGGCCGGTTTATCGACCGAATGGGCCAGCAGCAAATCATGCAAGGTGAAGCGGATACGGTGCGCCGCATGGAAGAGGGACAACGCAATCAGCAGGAACAGATAGATGCGCGCCAGCGGGTGGCGCGCCAGCTCCAGCAGCGATTCGTGTTCAGGCCAAAGCCACCAGCCGAGGGGCAGGGCGAGTCCCAGCAAGAGCACGTGAATCGGCACGAAGAACGACGAGAACACACCGCCGGCACCGAAAAAGCTCCACCAGAACGGGTCGTTGTTTTGGGATTTCTTCATACGTTTATCCTCACAATCTCGGGGCTTAGCGGGTTAAGACAATGGCGGCAATGGCGATGGAACAGAGCAGCCAGATCACGACGTGGGCGACGACCAGCGCTTTGGCCGGCACGGTGTAGTCCTTGATACGCAACACCAAGGCGGTGGGCGCCAGCGAGAACCAGGTCAATGAATGATAGACGGCAAATAGCAGGATCACGAGGTGCAAGGCGATCATGCCCGGGGACTGCAGGGTGGTCAGCCAATCGGACCACGCTTCCCCCCCGGCGCCTAACGCGCGCAGGGTAAGCAGCAGGATCACGGCATACGTGGCCACGAATACACTGGTCAACTCCCGCAATATGTAGAGCAAGTACGTCGGCTTTTGCCACCACCAGCTCAGGGCCATTTGCGGCTTGTAGCGCTCGGGCCGAAATCGTTTGTAAGGGGCCTGTGTTTGAGTATCCATAGGGGTTCTCCGGTTGTCGTCGCTATAAGGTAAAGGGTATCATTTGGAGGCCGCTCCACGGGGCAGAATGAGCCGCTTCCAGTATTCCAGCGCGCCATCGGCCTTGTAGCGCTGGATGGCGCCGGTCGGGTCCACATGTTTCGGGCAGGCCCGGCTGCATTCACCGATCAGCGTACAATCGAAGGCACCGCCATGATCGAGCAGCACGTCATGTCGCTCCGCCTGGCCCTGATCGCGACTGTCATAGTTGTAGCGTTGTGCCAAGGCGATCGCGGCCGGACCAACAAAGGTCTCATTTAGGCCAACAACCGGACAGGCGGAATAGCAGAGCAGGCAGTTGATGCATAACGTGTACTGCTTGAACGCGGCCAACTCCGCCGGCGTTTGTTTGTTTTCGCCTTCGCTAAGCGGTTTCTCCTCAACGGGGATCAGCCAGGGCTTGACCCGTTTCAGCTTGCCCATGAAATCGTCGGTATCGATGACCAGGTCGCGGATGACCCGGAAATGATCCAGCGGTTCGATGCGGATGGGCCCGGGCAGATACTCTTCCAGGAAGGTGGCGCAGGTCAGGGCCGGCTGGCCGTTGACCATCATGCCGCAGCTGCCGCAGACGCCCATGTGACAGGACCAGCGGAAAGACAACGTCCCGTCCATTTCGTCCTTGATGTAAGTCAACGCATCCAGCACGCCCCATTTCGGTTCCAACGGAATCTCATATTCCTGGTAGAACGGCGTGGGCTGTTTTTCGGGGATATAGCGCTTAACCTCGATTTTTATACTCTTTTGCATGTGATATCCGTCGTTCGTGGGTCTCATATTTCATCGAAATCATATATCATGGGCGTCAGCCGTACACCCGTTCCTTGGGTGGCCAGCGGGTGATCGTGACCGGCGCATACTCAATCCGTGGGGCCTGGCCGTATTCGGTCCGATAGGCCAACGTATGCGTTAGAAACTTCGCATCATCGCGCTTGGGATGGTCGGTGCGCTGATGGGATCCCCGTGATTCCGTGCGTTGCAGTGCCGATTCGATTATGGCGCTGCTCAGTTCAAGTAAGTTGCGCAGCTCGATAGCCGCCGTGAGCTCGGTATTGAAGGTATAACTCGTATCCTGCAAGGGCACGTGCCGGACGCGCTCCTGTAGTTCCAACACGGTTTCCCGCGCGGTCTGCAGCGATTTTTCATCCCGGTAGATGCCGGCACCAGCTTCCATCTGGTGGTAGAGCTCCTTGCGAATAGTCGCCAAGGTATCGTTGGTTGTCTTGGTACGCGGCTCGATCCAGTTCTTGTCGATTTCCCGTTCCGCGTCGGCAGCCAACGCCCGCAGTTTGGAGCTGAAAGCGGGACTGGATTTCGCATATTCCGCTGCGGCTTTTCCAGCGCGTGCACCGAACACCAGCAACTCGGTCAGGGAATTGGAGCCGAGGCGGTTGGCCCCGTTGATGCTGACGCAGGCGGCTTCACCCGCCGCGTAGAGGCCGGCCAGACTGGTGGCCCCGTTGATGTCGGTATGGATGCCGCCCATGGTATAATGAACGACCGGGCGTACCGGTATGCACTCATGGACCGGATCGATCTTCTCATACTTCAGACACAACTCCCGCACCATCGGCAGCCGTTCGTTGATATGCTTTTCCCCTAAATGACGAAGATCCAGGTGGACGTAGTCGCCGTATGGCCCCTTGATCGTGCGCCCCTTTAACCTTTCCTGCTCGAACGCCTGGGACAGGCGATCGCGCGGACCGAGTTCCATGGTGCGCAGCACGGGCTCCGGTTTCGGCTGCCCGAGGTTGTAATCCTGCAGGTAGCGGTAGTCATCCTTGTTCAGCAACCAGCCGCCTTCGGCGCGCGTCGCTTCGGTGATCAGAATGCCGGTGAACGGCAAGCCGGTGGGGTGATACTGCACAAACTCCATGTCCTTCAACGCCACGCCGGCGCGGTAGGCTAGTGCGACGCCGTCGCCGGTCTTGATGTTGGCGTTGGTGGTGAAGGGGAACGCCTTGCCGAATCCGCCGGTGCACATAATCACGCTCTTGGCCGCGATCGTGTGGAGCTGGCCGGTAGCCATCTCCAGTGCCAGCACGCCTTGGCAGCGGTCGTCATCGACCAGCAGACTGGTCACCATGAACTCGTCATAGCGCTGCACGGGCTCGTACTTGAGCGAGGTCTGGAAGAGCGTGTGCAGCATGTGGAAACCGGACTTGTCGGCGGCGAACCAGGTACGTTTGTTCTTCATGCCGCCGAAGGAGCGGACAGCCACACTGCCATCCGGTTCGCGGCTCCAGGGACACCCCCAGTGCTCCATGCGCAGCAACTCCTGTGGGGCTTCATTGACGAACGCCTCGACGGCGTCCTGATCGCAGAGCCAGTCGCCGCCTGAAATCGTGTCGTAAATATGTTCTTCCAGGGAGTCGTTGGACTTGATGACGCCGGCTGAGCCCCCTTCGGCCGAGACGGTATGGCTGCGCATCGGGTAGACTTTGGAGGCTACCGCCACGCGCAAGGTGGGGTCGGACTCGGCCACCGCAATGGCCGCGCGCAAGCCGGCGCCGCCGCCGCCAACGATCAGTACATCATGTTCATCCGGTCCGTATCGCGTCATAATTGTCGTCCTTGTTCGTGGTGTCTGACCTTCATTACAGCAAAAAGGTTGTCCTGTCCAGCTTTTGTCGCGGTCGGCGTGACAGGGGAGGGGAGGAAGCGAGGAGCGTGTCAGCTCGTTGCTGGGCCGCTGCTCTTGAACCCGTAGTCCCGCCGGCCTGTAGCACTTCTGGCCGGAAAGTTCGAATAATGCCGTAGCCGCCGTCGTTAGACGGTGGACGGTTCGGCTCACGAGGTGATCATCCACGCCCTGACGGGCGGGGCTACCAGGCATTAATCCATCGACATCTATTCCAAAAACGCGAGGTGAGACGTATC
>SLLF01000341.1 GCA_007134175.1 Kiritimatiellia bacterium
GATGAAAGATGAAGATGAAAAGAAATAGCGGGTTCACCTTGGTCGAGTTGTTGGTGGTTATTGCAATTATCGCGTTGCTGGTAGCAATTGTGTTCCCGGCTATTAACAATGCGTTGTTGCGTGGACGGGTTACCGCCACGTCGGTCAATGGACGCAACATTTACCAGGCCATCATAGGGGCGCAGACCTCGGACATATACCTCACAGCGGCCTCGGTCTTCCCGGACGGTAATAATAGTGTGCCATCCGGTACGACGCATGAATATTTCATACACCTCGTGACCAGTCGCGTCATGAACGTAGGCTTCAGTTTCTTCGCAGCGCCCGGTGTGCCGGCTGAAAGTGAAGAACCAAGTTTTGACGGCGATAATAATGCCTGGCAAATCGTGGACGAATCCGAAGTGTTGACGGAAACCGCCCCGTTCCTGATGACCAAGAACATTACGGGCGGAACGCAAATGGCGTTGGACTCGATTGGGTTGACGGAAAACGATATCGAGGGTTTGTCCATTGCCCCGTTTCAGAGTCGCGGTTTCGCGTTTGTCACGCGCGGCGGTGGCGCCTATGCATTGGCCGGCGATCAGTTCACTGAACGAGTGCTGGGAGAACTGTTTCGGACAGAAGATCCGCGTGGTACCTCGCTGGACAACGCCGTGCTGGCACCGTGATGGTTGGTTTGCGCGCAATAAACAGTTAATGTTGAGCCCCCTTTCCTTCTTGGGAAGGGGGTTTAACTTTTATTGGGGTTTTGCCGAACGGGAGAGCAACTGATGTGCGGTATTGTAGGGTATGTCGGGGAGCGGGACGCTGTGCCGGTCTTGCTGGAGGGCTTGAGGCGACTGGAATATCGCGGTTATGATTCGGCGGGAATCGCGGTGCAGACCCCCGACGGGCTGGGCTGGCGCAAAAGCGTGGGCCGACTGACCGAACTTGAGCAGGCGTTGGCGGCGAACGAGCTGCATGGTCGCCCAGGTATCGGTCACACCCGCTGGGCCACCCATGGGGAACCCTCCACGACCAATTCCCATCCTCATCTGGATGGTACCGGGCGGATTGCCGTCGTGCATAACGGGATTATCGAAAACTATCAAGCCTTGCGCGATGCACTTGGTGCCTGTGGCCACACGTTCCAATCCGACACCGATACCGAGGTCCTGCCTCACCTGATCGAAGCCGAACTGGCCCAGGGTGCGCCTGATTCGGAAACGGCGTTGCGTCAAGCGCTACAGCAGGCACGGGGCGCCTATGCCTTGGGCGTGCTTTTTGCCGATCAGCCCGATACGGTCTACGCCGCCCGTCTGGGTAGCCCGCTAATCGTCGGCATCGGTGACGGCGAGTACTTCATTGCTAGCGACGTGCCGGCGATTGTGAAGCATATTCGCGAAGTGATCTACCTGAACGACGGTGAGATTGCCGTGCTGACGCCCGACGGGGTGACCGTTAAGAATCTCGAAGGCGAAGTGATCGAACACAAGCGTCACCCGGTTGCCATAGCACCGGAAGCGGCCGAACGGGCCGGTTTTGAAACGTTCATGTTGAAGGAGATCCATGAGCAACCACGCGTACTGCGCAGCTTGCTGGAAAGCCATTTGACGGACACGGACCGGGTTCATATTCCCGATATTGGTTTCAGCGATGACTATTTCCAGTTGTTGCGGCGCATCATGATCGTCAGCTGTGGTACGGCGTACCATGCGGCCATGTACGGCAAATTCCTGCTGGAGCATTTGACTGGACTGGCGGTGGAGACCGATCTAGGCAGCGAGTTTCGCTATCGGTCACCGCGCATCGAACGGGACACCCTCTTTGTGGCGGTGTCCCAATCCGGTGAAACAGCGGATACGCTGGCGTCCTTGCGACTGGCGCGTGAAATGAAATGCAAAGTATGCTCGATTTGCAATGTAGTCGGTAGCTCGCTGGTGCGCGAAAGTGATTCGATCTTGTACACCGAGGCGGGTCCGGAAATCGGAGTGGCCTCAACCAAGGCCTACACGGCCCAATTGCTGGCCTTTGCCTTGTTCAGTATCCATGTCGGGCGGGCGCGAGGCGAGCTTTCGGATGCCCGCGCTGCAGCGCTGGTCAAGGCCTTGGCGGCTGTGCCGGACGCGATACACTATGTGCTCGAGCGCGCGGACCGGATCCGCGCCATCGCCGACAAGCATCACGACGGCCCCAGTGCTCTCTATTTGGGGCGACGCTTCAACTACCCGACTGCGCTGGAAGGAGCCTTGAAAAACAAGGAAATATCCTACCAGCACGCGGAAGGGTACGCCGCGGGCGAGATGAAACACGGGCCGATCGCCCTGATCAACGAATATATGCCAGTCATCTGTGTCTGCACGCAGACGGACGACGAAGTCTACGACAAGATGATTTCTAACGTTAGGGAGGTCGAGGCCCGGCACGGACGGATCATTGCGCTCGCCACGGACGGCGACCGGCAAGTGGCGGATCTGGCGGAGGACATTATATATGTACCGCCCATCAGCGAGGAGTTCTCGCCACTGGTAAATGTGGTGGCTTTGCAGTTGCTGGCCTATTATGCGGCCCAGGCGCGAGGCACGGATATCGACAAACCCCGCAATCTAGCCAAGAGTGTGACGGTGGAGTAGGTGACAGGAAACGAATAATGAAGCCAGCCCTCCCCCCTCCGCCACCGGCCACCCGCAGCCACCGCTTGGATCCAGCCGGCGAATTGGCGTATCTGAAAGAGATACACGGCGACGCCTACGACAGGTTGTTTGCGGTGTTGATCGGGCATTTTGACGTGTTGCAGAATCGCTCACAGATGCTGCTAGGCTTGATTGCGATCTGCCTGACCATTACCGGTTTCTCCGGCCCGCGTATCGCGGAGTCGGGGATCTGGGCGCGCAATCTGTTGGCGGTGGGGCTGACCTTCGTTCTTTCGTCAGGGCTGCTGCTGGTGATGGGGCCGTTGCGACTGCGCTGGGGCACGCAACGCCGGCGCGCAACCCTGGATGAGTCGCTGGTCGCCTTGATTGAGCGACGAAATTCGCGTACGAGCAAATACCATGTGGCGTCAATTGTGCTCGTGATCGGCTTGGCTGCTTATATCGGCAGCTTGTTAACCTTTATTCTGGGGTTGTGATGCAACGGGCCTACACATGGGTACGCTTGGTTAGCTACGGCTGCGGCCTGCTGGCCGTACTGCTGATCCTGGGGGGCAACGAGGCAGGCCGCTCGGCCTGGGCGGTTCAAGCCGGCTATATGTTGCTCCTGACCATGTTCGTACTGTTCGGCGCCTCCTATGTGCTGTACGCCCTGATCCAACGTCGCCGCTAGCCTCGGCTATGCCCCCGTAAACTCGTCGTACGCGTGCAAGGCGTCCGCCGCATACATCAGGGCCGGACCACCGCCCATATAGACATTGACGCCCAACACCTCAATGATCTCCTCCCGGGTGGCGCCCAGCTCGATGCACTTCTTAACATGAAACCCGATACAGCCGTCGCAGCGTTGGGCGACGCCTATCGCCAGTGCAATCAACTCCTTCTGCTTGGCGCTTACGGCGCCATCCTGGCTGGCCGCCTCGCTCATCTGCCGGAACCCTTGCATCACGCCGCCATTCGCTTTTGCCAAGACCCCAAGGTTTTTGGCAATCCGTGTCGTTATTTCCTTATAGGATTTATGGCCCATGGTGTCTCCCTCCGTTTGTTTGGTTGCTTTCCGATGGTTCCGATCGCAAGGCGACGCTCAGTTGTGGTGAATCAGGTGCCGCCTGCACGCGCTTGACGAATGATGGATCCGACATGTGACGCGCGATAGTGGCCAGTATCTGTACATGGATATCCTCCACGCCGGGAGGTGTCGCGAGCAGGTAAACATAGCGGACCGGCTGGCCGTCCGGAGCGTCCCAGTCGATACCGGCGGCCGCCCGGCCAAAGGCCAGGACCGGCTGTTTAAGGTGGTCGACACGGGCGTGTGGAACGGCGATACCGCTGCCGAGGGCCGTCCCGAAATCCGCCTCCCGCGCTAGCATGGAAGCCAGTAAATGGTCGTAATGCTTGATGGCGTCGGCATCAGCCAATGCCACACACAGCTCCTGGATCGCGCCGGGGCGATCCAAGGCTTCTAGCTGGGGCACGATGGCTTCGGCACACAGGAAGTCGGCGAGTTTAACGGATGCACGCCGGGCGAACGAGCGCTTCATCCACGGGCCCATGATCATCGTCGACAAGATCGCACCAAAAATAATAGAGACAAAAACGACGTTGGTTATGATGCCACTCTCCAGCGCCAGCACCGCGATAACAATCTGCATGATGCCGCCGGGCGTATGCGCGATGGAGATCAAGTCCCGGTTCATGCGTGGCACCGTGCTCCAGGTGACCCCCAACCATGCGCCGATGTACCGGCCGCCGATGCCCGCCACACATACGACCATGACGGCTAACCAGTCAAACTCGCCGACAAAGTCGATCTTCAGTCCTACAGTGGCAAAGAATACGGGCACGAAGAGCGAATGCACCAACTGGGAAATGATGCTGCGGGTTTGCTCGGATACGGCCTTCGCCTCACCTACCACAATGCCCGCAATAAAGAAGCCGAATAGCGCATGAATACCCATCCACTGCGTCAGGCTGCCGAACAACAACCCCAGCAGGATGGTAACGGTCAAGGAAGTGGCCGGTTCCGGTACATCGCGTCGCTTGAGATGCTCGAACAGCACGATGGAGCAGCGTCGGCCCAGCGTCAACGCCAGTGCGGCGAAAGCAATGGTCCCGGCAAAGACCAGCGCAATGGATCCGAATGCGACCACGGTGGCGGTCAGCAATCCCAGCATGATGGTAAACATAACCCATCCGATAAGATCGTTGGCGGTCAGCGCCGATAGGATCAAATACCCCATGTCGGATTTAAGCAGCCGCAGGTCGCTCAGCACGCGCGCGGTGGCAGGCAGTTCACTGATCGTCAACACCGTGCCAATGAAGAAGGCCACGATCCAGCGCTGTTCCGCATGGACAAAATAGCGGTCCGGCATCCAGACAAAGACAGCAAAGACGACGAGGATGGGAATGATGATGTCCGCCAGCGCAATCATCAACGCGCTGCCGCGGCGCCGCCACGCGATGGAGAAATCCACTTCCAGTCCGGTATCCAGCAGCAGGAACAGCACACCCAGCCATGCGACCGTATCCAGCATGGCCCATTGAACGGCATCGGCCGGGAAGAGCGTCTGTTGCAGGTCCGGTATAAACCGGCCCAGCAAGGTCGGACCCAGTACCAAACCCACCAGAATTTCCCCGGGCAGGC